>JALYMN010000168.1 GCA_030773675.1 Actinomycetota bacterium | reverse complement strand
GGTGCTGCTCGGGGCCGTACCCGGCCTGTTCGTCGGTACGACGACCTACGGCGCGTGGCTCGACCGCGTCGTCGTGCACGACCTCGGCGTGCGCAGCGCAGGATGGCTGTCGCTCGCCACGAACGGCGTCCACATCGAGCGGGAGGGGGTCGGCGAGCTGTTCGTGCCGTTCGACCTCGTGCACGACGCGGAGCTGGGCGACGCGCTCGCCGGCAAGGTGATCGGCAAGGACGGGCTGCTCCTTCTGCACTGGCGCCTCGGTCCGCGGCTGGTGACCAGCGGGTTCCGGGCCGACGACCACGCGCAGCACCGGCACATCGCCGCCGCCGTGCGCGCGCACCTGCACGTCAAGGAGCCGTCATGACGCCCGCGCTGCTCGTCCTCGAGGACGGCCGGACCTTCCGCGGCGAGGCCTACGGCGCCGTGGGTGAGACCTTCGGCGAGGCCGTCTTCAACACCGGCATGACCGGCTACCAGGAGACGCTCACCGATCCGAGCTACCACAAGCAGGTCGTCGTCATGACCGCCCCGCACATCGGCAACACCGGTGTCAACGACGAGGACCCGGAGTCCGGCCGCATCTGGGTGAGCGGGTACGTCGTGCGCGACCCGAGCCGCGTGTCGAGCAGCTGGCGTGCGCAGCGGTCGCTCGACGAGGAGCTGGCGGCGCACGGCGTCGTCGGCATCAGCGGGGTCGACACGCGCGCACTGACCCGCCACCTGCGTGAGCGCGGGGCCATGCGGGTCGGCATCAGCAGCACCGACACCAACGCCGACGCGCTGCTGGGGCGGGTCCTCGCCAGCCCGGAGATGGTCGGCGCCGACCTCGCGCACGAGGTCACGACCCCCGAGCCCTACGTCGTGAAGGCGGTGGGGGAGACCCGGTTCCGCATCGCTGCGGTCGACCTCGGGATCAAGGCCGCGACACCGCGGTACATGGCCCAGCAGGGCTGCGAGGTGCACGTGCTGCCGGCCACGACGACGGCCGACGAGCTGCTCGCGCTCGAGCCGGACGGCGTGTTCTTCAGCAACGGCCCGGGCGACCCGGCGACGACCGACGGGCCGGTCGCGGTCGCGCAGCGGGTGCTCGCCGAGCGGGTGCCGCTGTTCGGGATCTGCTTCGGAAACCAGATCCTCGGCCGCGCGCTCGGCTTGAGCACCTACAAGCTGCGCTACGGCCACCGCGGGGTGAACCAGCCGGTGCAGGAGCGCGCCACCGGACGGGTGCACGTGACCAGCCACAACCACGGGTTCGCCGTCGACGCGCCGACAGATCGAGCCGTCGACACGCCGTACGGGCGGGTGGAGGTGAGCCACGTCGACCTCAACGACGACGTCGTCGAGGGGCTGCGCTGCCTCGACGCCCGCGCCTTCTCCGTGCAGTACCACCCCGAGGCGGCGCCGGGCCCGCACGACGCGACGGGGCTGTTCGCGCAGTTCGCCGCCCTCATGGAGGCCTGAGCCGTGCCGTCGTACCGGAGGTGCGCAGATGCCTAAGCGCGACGACCTGTCGCACGTCCTCGTCATCGGCTCCGGCCCGATCCTCATCGGGCAAGCCGCGGAGTTCGACTACTCCGGCACGCAGGCCTGCCGGGTGCTGCGCGAGGAGGGCCTGCGCGTCACCCTGATCAACTCCAACCCGGCGACGATCATGACGGACCCCGAGTTCGCCGACGCGACGTACATCGAGCCGATCACCCCCGAGTTCGTCACGAAGATCATCGCGCAGGAGCGGCCGGACGCGCTGCTCGCCACCCTCGGCGGCCAGACCGCGCTGAACACCGCGATGGCGCTGCACGAGGCCGGGGTCCTCGAGCAGTACGGCGTCGAGCTCATCGGTGCCGACGTCGACGCCATCCGTCGCGGCGAGGACCGCCAGGCGTTCAAGGACGTCGTCGCGCAGATCGGGGCGGAGAGCGCGCGCAGCGCGGTGTGCCACTCCATGCAGGAGTGCGTGGACGCCGTCGCCGACCTCGGCTACCCCGTCGTCGTGCGCCCGAGCTTCACCATGGGCGGCGCCGGCGGCGGCATCGCGCACGACGAGGACGACCTGCGGCGCATCGCCGGCGGCGGCCTGCAGGCGAGCGTCACGAGCGAGGTGCTGCTCGAGGAGTCGATCCTCGGGTGGAAGGAGTACGAGCTCGAGCTGATGCGCGACAAGAACGACAACGTCGTCGTCATCTGCTCGATCGAGAACCTCGACCCGATGGGCGTGCACACCGGCGACAGCGTGACCGTCGCGCCGGCGATGACGCTCACCGACCGGGAGTACCAGCGGCTGCGCGACATCGCGATCGACGTGATCCGCGCGGTCGGCGTCGACACCGGCGGCTGCAACATCCAGTTCGCGGTCGAGCCGACGACCGGCCGGGTCGTCGTCATCGAGATGAACCCGCGGGTGTCGCGCTCCTCGGCGCTGGCGTCGAAGGCGACCGGCTTCCCCATCGCGAAGATTGCGGCGAAGCTCGCCGTCGGCTACACCCTCGACGAGATCCCGAACGACATCACCCGCGAGACGCCGGCGAGCTTCGAGCCGTCGCTGGACTACGTCGTCGTCAAGGTGCCGCGGTTCGCCTTCGAGAAGTTCCCGGGGTCGGACCGCACCCTGACCACGCACATGAAGTCGGTCGGCGAGGCGATGGCGCTCGGCCGCAGCTTCGTCGAGGCGCTGCAGAAGGCGATGCGGTCGCTGGAGG
>JALYMN010000167.1 GCA_030773675.1 Actinomycetota bacterium | reverse complement strand
CCCTCGACACGATGGGCCAGACCGCCGGCGGCACGCTGAGCCTGCTCACGCCCGAGCCGGCCGCCGTGCCCTTCGCCGGCACCTCGCCGTTCGCGGCGCAGTTCGCCGCGTTCGGCGCCGCCGTCCGCGGCGAGGCACCCTGGCCGTACGACGCCGCGCGCGACCTGCGCCTGCACCGCCTGCTGCTGTCCGCCCTCTCGGAGGCGCCATGACCAACCCCTACCGCGGCCTGCTGCCGCAGCACCCGGCGTACTCGTGCACCAGCTGCGGCCACTGGCAGCGCTGGCCGGCGCCCGGCCCGACCGTGTGCCCGGTCTGCGCCGACGTGCGCAACGCCCTGCCCGACGACGGCTTCGCCTTCGCGACGACCGAGGAGGTCGAGGCTGCGGTCACCTGCTCGTGGGGCCCGACCGTCTGCCCCGGCATTCACGAGTTCCGGTGCGCGCCGCGCTGGGGCCTCGACAGCCGCGGCTGGGTGATCGAGACCGCCGCCGGGCTCGTCGGCTTCGAGTGCGCCCCCTGGTACGACGCCGCCGCGCTCGGCGAGATCGAGCGGCGCGGCGGGCTCGCCGTCCTCGCCAGCTCGCACGTGCACGGCTACGGCGCGCTGTGGCGGGTGCAGGAGGCGCTGCAGCCGCCGGTCGTCGCCGTCGGCGTCCGCGACCTGGAGTGGACCAAGGCGTTCCGGGTCACCTGGCCCGCCGACGACGTGCTCGAGCTCGCGCCCGACCTCACGCTGCACCGCACCGGCGGGCACTTCGAGGGGCACAGCGTGCTGCACGACTCCCGGCGCGGCGTGCTGTTCTGCGGCGACAGCATGAAGATCGACCTGGACGACGCCGGGCGCCCGGTCGCGCTGAGTGCCCACAAGGCGTTCCATGCGCAGATCCCGCTGTCGCACGGGGAGCTGCGGCACTACCGGTCGGTCGTCGAGCACCTCGACTTCGAGACGGTGTTCACCCCGTTCGAGGGCGCCACCGGCATCACGACCAAGCACGTGCTGAAGCTCGTCGACCGGCTGCTGTCGCGGCAGCCGGAAGCCGGCCCGGTGCCGCTGGCGGTGCTCGCGTGAACACCGTCGCCGCTGGCCACCCGGCCAGCCCCAGCGAGCGCTACCTCGCCTCCTTCCCGCGCCGGGGCGTGGAGTTCGCAGTCCACGGGCTCGACCCGCTCGACGTTCCGCTGCACAGCGCCGCCCTGCCCGGCGGCCCCGATCACCCCGGCGGCAGCGGCCTCGGCTACGGCGCGACCGCCGAGGAGGCGCGCACCGGCGCGCTCGGCGAGATGGCCGAGATGGCGCTGTCCGCCCGCAAGCTGGCCGCCCTGCCGCGGGTCGAGGCGTCGTACCGGCAGCTCGTCGCGAAGGAGGGCGCCGACCGGGTGCAGGACCCGCGCACGCTCGGGCTCGAGGCCGGCTCGCCGTACGACGACGACCGCCCGCTGCAGTGGCTGCCGATGACCCGGCTGCGGGACGGCGAGCAGGTGCTCGTGCCCGCCGAGCTGGTCACAAGCGGTCCCGACGACCTGCCCGGCGACGCGCCGCCGGGCGGCTGGCTCACCACCGTCATCACCAACGGACAGGGCGCGGCGTTCGACCCCGACCGCGCAGTCGTCCATGCCCTGCTCGAGGTGCTGCAGCGCGACGGCAACACCACCGCCTTCCGGGCGATGGACCGCGGCGTCGTCGTCGACCTCGCCGGCGTGACCGACCCCGACACGCTCGCCCTGCTCGACCGGCTCCGCGCGCACGGCATTGACGTCATGGTCAAGCTGGCCTCGACCGACCTCGGCGTCGTCGTGGTGCACGCGGTGGGCTGCTCCGGCGACGAGGACGTGCCGGTCATGGCGACCGCCTGCGGCGAGGCGGCCCACCCCGACCGCGAGGTCGCCGTGCGCAAGGCGCTGCACGAGTTCGCCGCCGCGCGCAGCCGCAAGGCGTTCATGCACGGACCGCTCGACCGCGTGCGCGCGGCGACCCCGTCGCACTACCTCGACGGCTGGCTCGACGGGCACCCGCCCGAACGGCTCGTCGAGGAGGACCGCGCGCTGCAGGCGATGCTCGCCTGGTCGCGCCTGGGGACCCCGGCGCTCGTCGACCTGCTCCGGTCCACGGTGCTCGCGCGGCGCTCGACCGTCGCGTTCACCGACCTGCCGACCGCCTCGCCGGCCGACCTGCGCGGGCACCTGCTCGACGCGCTGTCGGCGTACGACGTGCTCGTCGACCTGCAGCCGTCGCAGGGCGAGGCGGTCGCGGCCAAGGTCCTCGTGCCCGGGCTCGAGGTCGAGACGATGTCCTACGGCCGGATCGGCGAGCGCGGCGTCCGGCGGCTGCTCGGCGACCTCGCCGCGGTCGGCGCCGACCCCGGCGGCTGGGCGCGGGTGCACCTGACCGCCGAGGCGGAGGAGCGGCTCGGCGGGCCGGCCTGGTTCGACCGGGCCGAGGCCGACCGGCGGGTCGGCGCGCTCTACCCGCTCTACCGCGAGCCGGGCCGGCACGTCGCCGCGCAGGTCTCCGGATGACCGCGCTGCGCTACGCCTACAACACCAACGGCCTCGCCCACCACCGCCTCGACGACGCGCTCGCCTTCCTCGCCGACTCCGGCTACGCGGGCGTCGCGCTCACCCTCGACGTCGCCCACCTCGACCCGTTCGCCGACGACGCGCTCGCCCGGGCCGGGCGGGTGCGCGCCCGCTGCGACGCGCTCGGGCTGGGGGTGGTCGTGGAGACCGGCGCGCGGTTCCTGCTCGACCCACGGGCCAAGCACGAGCCGACGCTCGTCACGGCGTCCGAGGAGGGCCGGGCGCGCCGGCTGGCCTTCCTGCGGAGGGCGTGCGACCTCGCGGAGGTGCTCGGCGCCGAGGCGGTCAGCTTCTGGGCCGGCGTCCCGCGGCCGGACGTCGACCGGGCGCGGGCCTGGGGCTGGGTGGTCGACGGGGTGCGCGAGCTCGTCGACTCGCACGGCGCCCGGGCGTACGCGCTCGCCGTCGAGCCCGAGCCGGGCATGCTCGTCGAGGACGCCGACGACTGGGCCCGGCTGTCCGCGGAGGTGCCCGTGCTGGCGCTCGCCCTCGACACAGGCCACTGCGTCGTCTCCGGCGCGTACGCGCCGGAGGAGGCCGTGTGCGCTTTCGCCCCGCACCTCGGGACGGTGGCCGTCGAGGGGATGCGCCGCGGCGTCCACGAGCACCTGCCGCTCGACGAGGGCGACGTCGACCTGCCCGCCGTGCTGGGCGCGCTGACGGGCGTCGGCTACGCACGGCTGGTCACGCTCGAGCTGTCGCGCGACAGCCACCGCGCGCACGAGATGGTGCCGCGGGCGATGGCGACCCTGCGCGCGGCCGAGGCCGGAGTGCCGGCGTGAGGGTCTGCTTCGTCAGCCGCCGCTACTGGCCGGCGGTGTCCGGCATGAGCGTGTACGCCGAGAACCTGCTGCGCGAGCTCGTGGCGCTCGGCGTCGAGGTGGTGCTCGTGTCGCAGTACCGCGACGACGAGGCCGGCACCCGGGTGTACGGCGGCGGCCCGCCCCCGCCCGAGCGCGTCCCGGCGGGCGTGGAGGTGCACGCCCGGCCGAGCGGCGGCGAGACCGTCGTCCCGGCCGACTTCGAGGGCGACGTGGACGACCTCCTCGACACGGTCGTGCGGCTGCACACCGACAAGCCGTTCGACGTGCTGCACGCGCAGTACGGCTACCCGCCGGGCCTCGCGACGCTGCTGGCCGGCGCACGGCTCGGGCTGCCGAGCGTGGTGAGCGTGCAGGGCGGCGACGGGCACTGGGTCGGCACCTGCTGCGCGACGCACAGGAGCGCGATGTGGCACGTGCTGACCGGGAGCAACGCCGTGCTCATCGGCTCGGCGAGCTTCCGCGACGAGGTGGTCGAGCACAACCGCGTCGACCCCGCCCTGTTCACCATCGTGCCGGGCGCCACCGACACGACCCGCTTCACGCCGGCGGCGCTCCCGCTGGGAGCGCTGTCCGACCCTCCCGTCCTGCTGTTCCACGGCCGGGTCGACCGGCGCAAGGGGGTCCTCGACCTGCTCGACGCGCTCCCGGACGGCGTCCGCCTGCTGGTCAGCGGCATCGGGCCGGACCTCGACGAGGCGCGGCACCGGGCCGACGCCCGCATGACGTTCCTCGGCTACGCCGCCCCGCACGACGCGCCCCAGGTGTACCGGAGCGCGGACGTGTTCGTCAGCCCCACGTACAGCGAGGGCTTCAGCAACACCATCCTGGAGGCGATGGCGAGCGGGCTGCCGGTGGTGAGCACCCGCAGCGTGGGTGTCGTCGACTGCCTGCGCGACGACGACAACGGGCTGCTGCACGAGCCAGGTGACGTCGCGGGGCTGCGCAAGGCGCTGGAGCGGCTGCTGGACGACGCCGCGCTGCGGTCGCGGCTCGCGAGCACGGCGCTGGAGGAGGTGCGCCGGCTGTACGCCTGGCCGGTGCTCGCCCGCTCGGTGCGCGAGGTGTACGAGCGGGTCGCCGGCACGCGCGTGGAGGCGTCGCCGCCGCTGACCGCTCCCGACCTCGCCTGCCGCTTCCGTACCGCGCCGCACCTGCTGTGAAGCCCGCCGCCTGCCGGCCCGTCTCGCCCGGTGTCGACCTGCGCCCTGCCCAGCTACGGCGAACGGGGCACACGTCTACACCGCAGGAGCGGGGCGACGCGACGTCCGTGGCAGGGCGTGGCCGGTGAGGGTCCTCGCCGTCAGCCCGCACCTCGACGACGCGGTGTTCAGCGTCGGCGGCCTGCTCGCCGTGCTCGCCGACGCGGGCCACGAGGTCACCGTCGTCACCTGCTTCACCGCCTCGGTGCCCGGCCCGACCGGCTTCCCGCTCGCCTGCCAGACCGACAAGGGCCTCGCGCCGGACGTCGACTACATGGCGCTGCGGCGGGAGGAGGACCAGGCGGCGCTGCGCGTCCTCGGCGCCGTGCCGCTGCACCTGCCGCTGCCAGAGGCCCCGCACCGCGGCTACGACAGCCCCGCCGCGCTGTTCGCCGGTGTGCGCCCGGACGACGACGCGCACCGGCAGGTGACCGCGTGCCTGGAGCCCCTGGACGCCGACCTGTGGCTGGCGCCGCAGGGGCTCGGCGGGCACGTCGACCACCTGCAGGTGCTCCGCGCGGTGGCAGGGCTCGGACGCCCCACCGCCTGGTGGCGCGACGCGCCGTACGTGCTGCGCGCGCCGCAGGCGCTGCCTGGCGAGGAC
>JALYMN010000166.1 GCA_030773675.1 Actinomycetota bacterium | reverse complement strand
GCACGCTCGGCAGCCGGGCCGGCGACGTCGTGGCCCGCCCCCGCTCCGACGCCCCCGGTGCCGGGAGCACCGGCGAACGCGTCGCGCCCGGACCCGGGCGCGAACCCCTCGGTGCCGGGGGCGCCGGCGAAGACGTCCGGTCCGGACGGCGCCGCGGGCGCGGGCTCCGGCGGCGCCGGTGCGGTGGTCGTGACCCCGGCGAAGGCTCCGAAGGCGTCGGCGAACTCGTCAGGCAGGGACATCAGCGGTCTCCGAGCAGATCGTGCACGACGACGGCGCGGCGCTTGCCGCGACGTCCGAGGGCTGCGGTCAGTACGTGGAGGGCGAGGCCGTCGCCCCCGTCGAGCACACCGATCAGGCTGGCGGCGGCTTCGGGGTCCAGGCGGATGACGTCACCGGGCGCCAGGTCGTCGACGTCCTCGGCCGTGACGACGGTGGCGGGCAGGCGCAGGGCGACCTCGACGGGCACGTCGGCCAGCACGTGCTCGCCGACGGACACGGGCGCGAGCTCGGCCTGCTCGGGCTCGCCGGGCAGGAGCGACTTGGCAGGCAGGCAGAGCGTCACCCGGGCCGAGCTCCCGCTCGGCAGCGCGACGTCGACGCCCACGGCGAGCACCTCGCCGAGCCCGACCGGCAGTGGCTCGTCGGTCACCGGGCCGACGGACAGCGCCGTGACGCCCTCGTCGGCGAGCGCGTCGGTGAGCGGGCGCAGCGCGGGCACGAGGCAGCGGCCGAGCAGCTGCTGCTCGAGCCGTGTGCTGCGGCGCATCTCGGGGAGCCCGGCCCCGCCCATGAGCAGGTCGGCGAGGGCGACGGAGGCGTCGGCGGCGATCAGGACGAGGCCGGGGTCGGGCAGGCCGCAGGCGGCCGGCATCCACACCGTCCCGGGGCTCGCGACCTCGACCAGGGCGACCCGGCGCACGCCGGCGCAGGAGGTCGGGACGCTGCGCCCGGCGACCGAGCCGAGCAGCAGCCCCACCCGGGGCGTGGCCTCGGCGAGTCCCGCGACCAGCCGCGACGCGGCGGCCGGCATCGGCAGCGGGTCGCGGAAGTCGAACAGGGCGGGGGTGGGCACGCTCCTGCATCGTCCGGTGGCCGTGCCGGGTGGAGCGACGACGGCGGGCCATCTGCCGGATCACCCGGGCGGGTGACTCCTCGGGCGGTACCCCGTGCTGCGGCCGCTCCGCCATGCCGCCCGCAGCGGAGCTGTCGGCGCGCGCCCCGCCCTCCGCCGGGCGCGTCCGCGGGACCGGCGGTGGGGGAGCGGCCGGGATGGCCCGCTCCCCGCAGCGGGCTCAGTGCCCGGAGTCCTCCTCGGCGTGCGACTCCTCGGCCGGGGCCTCCTCGGCGGCGGGCTCCTCCGCGTGCGCAGGGCCCTTCCCCGTGGTCCCGCTGCCCGCAGCGCCCGCGGGCGCGGCGGCGGGCGTCTCAGCCGGCGCGACCTCGGGCGGGAGCTCGACGACGATCTCCACGCGCCGGTTCGCGGCGTACGCCGCCGACGTGGCGGCGTCCTGCCGGGGCCGCGTGTCGGCGTACCCGGCGATGGCGACGCGCTTGCCCGGGATGCCGGAGGTGTCCATGAGCTGCCGGGCGACGGCCGTGGCGCGCATGGCCGACAGCTCCCAGTTGGACGCGAACTTCGCGCTGCGGATCGGCCGCTTGTCGGTGTGCCCCTCGACGACGAGGTCGTTGCCGATCCCGGCCAGGATCACGCCGAGCCCTTCGAGCAGGGCGGTGCCGGGGCGGGTGACCTCGGCCTCGCCGCTGTCGAACAGCACGCCGTTGGTCACGTACACCACGAGCCCGCGCTTGGTGATCCGCGCCTCCACCTCGTCCGAGATGCCGGCCTCGGCGAGCTGCTGGTTGATCTTCTTGGCCAGCTCGGTGAGGTCCTTGCGGTCCAGCACGTCGGCCGCCTGCTCGCCGGTGGTCGTCGTCTTCGGGTCGGTCGTGCCGTCCGGCGGGGCCAGCGGCGTCTCGGTGATCTCGCCCACCGTCGGCACCCCCTCGCCGGGGAACTTCGGCAGCGACGTGCCCGTGCCTTCCGCGAACGCCTCCTTGAAGGTCTGGAACTTCTTGAGGTCCATGACCGAGATGGCGAACATCATGAGGAACGTGACCATGAGCAGGGTCATCATGTCGGCGAGGGCGATCAGCCAGGCCTCGCTCGGGTGCTCGTCGTGGTCCTCGTGGTGCTTCTTGTGGCGCTTGCTCACGACCGACTCACGCCGCCTTCTTCTCGCCCACGCCGTCGCGGACCTTGGGCGCGAGGTGGCTCTTGAGCTTCTCGCCAACGGCCCGCGGGCTGACCCCGGCCTGGATGGCGAGGATGCCCTCGACGATCATCCGGCGGTGCTGCACCTCGGCGGCCGACGCACGCTTCATCTTGTTCGACAGCGGCATGAAGAAGCAGTTGGCGATGCCGATGCCCCACAGCGTCGCGATGAAGGCCGCGGAGATCGCGTGCCCCATCTCGCCCGGGTCCTCCATGTGGCTCAGCGCCAGGGTCAGACCGAGCACGCAGCCGACGATCCCGATGGCGGGGGCGTAGGTTCCGCAGTCCATATGGAACTTCGCGGCGACCTTGTGCCGCTCCTTCATGCCGGCGATGTCGGCCTCGAGCACCTCGGCGACCTCGTCGGAGTCGGTGCCGTCGATGACGAGCTCGAGGCCGCGCTTCATGAACGGGTCCTCGACCGCCTTGGCCTTCTCCTCCAGCGCGAGCAGGCCGTCGCGCCGCGCGATGTCGGCGTACTCCATGAGCTCGTTGACGGCGGCGGCGCCGTCCAGCTTCTTGCCGGGCAGCATCATCTTGAGCGTGGCCTTGATGCCGGGACCGATGTCGCTCATCTTGTTGCTGGCCATGCCGACACCGACGGTGCCGCCGATGATGATGATGATGGCCGCCGGGTTGGAGAAGGCGACCATGGGGCTGCCGCCCTCGAGGATGAAGGCGACCGCAATCATGACGATCGCGAGGATGATGCCGACCGGGGTCGCGACCTCCACGGCTACCGACCCCCCTCGGAACGCGCGCTCGTGACGTCGTCGGCGTCGGTCTGCGGCGCGGACCGCAGCACGACGAGGCGGGCGTGGGGCTCGTCCTGCTCGGGCTCGGGCTGCTCGTCGGCCAGGCGCTCGGCGAGGGCCAGCACCGACGCCCGGTACCGGGTGACGGAGTCCACGACCTGGTCGGCGCTGTCGCGCACGACGAAGGTCTTGCCGTCGACGAGCGTCACCACGGTGTCGTGGTGGGCCTCGACGGTGGCGACGAGGTCGGCGTTGACGTACACCTCGCTACCGTTGAGGCGGCACAGTCGGATCACGGTCTCGCCCTCCTCCTGAGGGTCAGCCGCCCGGGGGCGGCGCGGGCCTCCTGCCCGCGTCCCGTCCCATCGTCCGGAGGCCGGGGGCTCTTGAGGTGGGCCCGCAGCCACGGACGGGTGATCGCGCACCAGGACGCCGGCGAGGGCCGGTCGTGCGGGTGCCCCGCGGCGCCCGTGCTGCTGTTCATGATCATCGCATCACGAAGGGCGCGGCGGGCGTCACCGGCGCCGGCCTCGCGACCCTCGCGGGCGGCTGCAGAGCCACGCGCCGGAGCTGGTCAACGGCGTCGGGCTCATCGTCGGCATCGACCGCTTCATGTCCGAGGCCCGCGCGGTCGCGAACTCACCGGCAACGCCGTCGCGACCGGTGCTCATCGGCCATTGGGTCCGCGAGATCGACCGCGACCAGGTCGGCCGGGTGCTGTCCGGCGACGACCCGTTCGACGAGGCCACGATGCTCGACGACCACCACGGCCACGACGAGGACGTGCCGATGACCGGGGCCAGTCGTCGCGCCCCACGCGTCGCGACCAGGACGTGCCGAAGACCGGGGCCAGTTCTCGCGACAGGCGCGTGTCGACCAGGACGTGTCCGGGCGGCCCGGTCAGGGCTGCTGCAGCCGCGCCTGGAGGGTCGCCACCAGGCGGGGCAGCTGCGCAGGGCTGAGCAGCGCGGCCTGCTCCTCCACGACCCGCAGCAGCGCCGGGTCGGCGCGCTGCTCCTCGGTGGACTGCAGGAGCACGGTTCCGGCGCCGGTGAAGTCGAACTGCCGCTCCTCGCCGGACGCGCGGCCGAAGCCGCCCGACAGCATTCCGGTCAGGCTCGCCGCCATCCAGGCGGTGTCGTGGTGCACCGAGGGCGAGGGGCAGTCGGCCCAGCCGAGCAGGGCCTCCGGGTCGGCCCGGAACGGCGGCTCGACGAACACGACCGGGCCGTTGGACGATGCGATGAACTTGCCCGTGCCGAGCAGGGTGAGGAAGCCGGGCACGATCGACTGCTTGAGTTCCAGCGGGGCGGAGAACGCGAGCAGGTTGCGGGCGCGGACGGTGAGGTTGCCGTCGTGCAGGTCGAAGCTGTTGACGTCGTGGCCGCGGTCGGCGACCACGACCTTGCCGTGCCCGGAGGCCACCACCCAGTCCGCGGCGTACAGGGGGCTGGAGAAGCGGGCCGCCACGAACGCCTGGGCGGAGGCGACGGAGGAGACCGCGTCGAAACGGGCGTCGCCGTAGTAGGCGATCATCGCGCCCTTCTGCATGAACCAGTCCCGCCGCAGGTCCAGGCAGAACGCGTACGGGTTGACGTTGTCGTCGGCCGGCAGCGTGCCGGCGTCGAAGACGTCCATCTCGCTCAGACCTTCCGCTCGGACGCCTGCACGTGCACGGTGCCGCTGCCGGTGAGCTGCAGCTGCAGCGCCTCGCCGCTGCCCCGGCCGACGGCGTCGCGCCACCCCGCCCTGGCCTGCAGGTCGACCTGGACGCCGGCAGTCGAGGCGACGTAGGCCTGGGGGTCGACGCCGACCGGCTCGCCGGGACGCACCTGCAGGGCGAACGTGCCGCCGTGCGACAGCAGGGCGACCGTGCCGGAGCCGGAGACCTGCGTCGTGAACAGGCCCTGTCCGGTGACCGCCCCGCGGACGGCGCTGCGCAGGCCGCCCGAGCCGAGGAACTGCACGCTGGTCTGCAGCCGCGCGTCGTGGGCGAGCAGCCGGTCGGCCTCCACCACGAGCGCGTCGCCGGTCAGGTCGACGAGCGTGACGTGCAGCCCGCGGAACCCGTAGAGCACGCTGCCGTCGCCCTCGGCGGCCATCATCGGCTCGCTCTCTCCGGCCATCGCCGCGCCGGCCAGGCCGCGCACCCCCCTGCCCTGCCCGTGCACGGGCCGGAAGGCCACCGCGCCGCTGTAGCCGAGCATCGCGCCGCGGCGCGACAGGACGGCGTCGGCGGACGTCACGCGGGCGCGCACCACCTTGCTGTTCACCTGCTGGAAGGGCACCGCTCAGCGCTCCGCGGGCTGGACGAGGACGAGGCCCGAGCCGTCGAAGCGCAGCGAGAACGGCTCGCCCGAGCCCTCGCCGACCAGGCTCTTCCACGACACCCCGGAGACCATCGACAGCGAGGTCCGGCCGGTGCTCGCGACGAACGCGTCAGGGTCGACGACGACGGGGCTGCCCGGCGCGACCTGCAGCCCGATCAGCGGGCCCTCGGACAGCAGCGCCACCTGGCCGGTGCCGTTCACCGTGGTCGTCGCCAGCCCCTGCCCGGACGCCGCGCCGCTCAGCCCGGCGAACTTCACGTCCAGCGTGAGCCCGGGCGTGACGGCGAGTAGCGCCTCGGACTCGACGGCGAGCGTGTCGGCGTCGAGGTCGACGACGGTGACCGCGCGGGCCTCCTTGGCCAGGTGCACCCGACCGGTACCGGTGCACTCCATGAGCGACAGGCTCTCGCCGGCGACCTTGCGCTTGAGCGCGGCCCGGAACCCGTCGCCGCCGCCCATCCCGGCTGCGCTGAACTGCACCGCACCGGTGAAGGCGACCATGGA
>JALYMN010000165.1 GCA_030773675.1 Actinomycetota bacterium | reverse complement strand
GCGGAGGGCTGCTCCACCGGGCGGGCGAGGTCCGGCGGCGGCGCGCCGTCGACGAGCAGCGCGACGACGTCCGCGTCCTCCGGTCCGGTCTCGAGCCGGAACTCCACGTCGTGCACCGCCCGACGGTACGGCGGACAGCCGGCCCGCGACGCGGCAGCGCCCGCCCCGACGGTGCGGGACGGGCGCTGCGGGAGGTGGGCTACTGGCGGAAGGCCTGGAACTCCGCCGCGCGGACGTCGTCGGCGGCCGTCGTCGTCGTGCAGGCCGTCGCGGAGCGCGGGTCGGCGTCCTGCTCGCCCTGGAAGCCCGGGCCGCCGGTGCACTGCGAGGTCACGGCCTCCAGGCGCAGGTGCGTGGCCGTGGTCCGCGGGATGGTGAACGAGCGGATCGCCAGGTCGGTCACCCGCGGCCGGGGCCGGACGGCCGGGAACGCGTCAGCCGCGCTGGTGAAGACCGGGCGGAAGGCCGCTGGGTCGGCGCAGTCGGCGCCCGTCGTGGCGTCGCACGCCAGGACGCGGAACGACCGCAGGGCGGTGTAGCGGTTCTGCCCGCCGACGTCGGCGTCGCCGGTGATCGCGGGCCGCAGCGCCGCGCTCACCTGCACCCGCTCGACCACCTGGGCCGCGGTGCCGGCGAGGTCGACGGTCACGCCCCTGCCGGCGACAGCGGCGTCGCGGGAGGCCCAGTTGGTGCCCTCGGTCTCGTCGAGCAGCTTGCCCGCGTTGACGCCGTCACCGGTCGCCGTGGCGCCGAGCGACGCGCTGGCGAGGTTGGCCGCGAGCGCCACCCGCACCTGCTGGGGCTGCGCCGGCTTGACCTGGAAGGTGAAGCGGGTGTGCCCCAGGCCCGCACCCACGGCGACACCCCGGTAGGTGCCCGGTGTCATCGCGGCGGTGGCGCCCAGCGGGGTCGCCGGGTCGGTGTCGGCGACCGGGACCGCGCGGGCCTCGTGGTCCCCGACGTAGAAGCGCACCGACTCGCCCGCGCCCGCCCCGGTGCCCGTGAACGTCACCCGGGCGTCGGACCCGGTGCCGGTGGCGAAGGAGGCCACCGGGTCGGAGTCGGCGTTGGTGTTGCTGCTGGCGCCGGCACCCAGGCCGCGGCTTGCGAACACCGCGCGCAGCAGGTCCTGGTCGCGGCCGCCGCGCAGACGCTCGGCGGCGAGCAGCGCGTCGCGGGCGTCGACCATGCTCACCGTGCTCTGGGCCATGAGCAGGAAGGAGTCGAACACCAGCTGCATCCAGCGCCGGTTGCCCGGGCACGCCTCGTACGGACGCTGGCCGAGCGCGCAGGCCCGCTGCTGCGCGGCTGTGCCTGCTCCGTGGCGGGCGTTCAGGGCCTCGCGCAGCGCGTGGTTGGTGGCGCTCCAGATCTCGCCGTCCGCGTGGACCTGCGGGCCGGTCAGGTCGTAGCCGACGTCGCTGTAGTTGAGCGGGCTCTTGCTCATGTCGTAGTTGCGGATGCCGGCGACCCGGTCGCCGGTCACGTAGGCCCCGACCACGGTCGCCGTGTTGCCGGCGTTGCGGTAGCCGAACTCGCGGGCGTACTCCGTGGCGACGAGGTCCGACCAGCTCTCGCCCATCGCGCCCGCCTGCAGGCCGCGCAGCCCGGCGTCCGGGCCGGCGACCATCCGGTTGCTGATGGCGTGGCCGTACTCGTGGCCGATGACGCTCATGTCGTAGTCGCCGTCCACGCAGGGGCTGTAGAACGCTCCGGCGATCGGCTGCCAGAGGTACATGTTCGTGATCGGCTTCTGCCCGTCCGGCGGCGTGATCTGGTTGGCGTTGTCACGCACGTTCGGGTCGCGGGCGCCGGCCTGGGCGTTGCCCTGCTCGGCGTCGCCGCCGAGCCCGCCGCGGCCGGCGTTGTCGTCCTGCAGGTTCCACGCCTTCTCAGTGAAGCCGAGCCCGTAGGACCAGTCGTGCATGCGGTTGTGCATCGCGAACAGGTTGCCCATGGCGGCCTCGAGGTCGGCCTCCTGCGGGCTGTCCAGGGTCGTCGGGTCGCACGCCTGGGCGTTCCACTGATTTGTCCAGGTCGAGCCGTACGTGCGGGTCGGGCTGGGGGCGTGCGAGCGGGTGCCGATCGTGAACGGGTTGCTGCTGGCGCGGTTCTCGACCGTGCGGGCGGAGCCGCCGACGGTCGTGCTGGTGGGCGAGCCGCTCGAGACGTCCCACGCCCCGCCGGTCGCGGGGTCGCGGACCGCCTCGGTGACGCCGGCGCCGGTGCCGGTCAGGCTCCAGGTGGTGCGCGTGTCGGTGCTCGAGTAGTCGGCCGGCGGGTTGCTGGTGAACACCCTCCACGTCGGGTCGTCGGCGGCGTGGTCGACGAGGTCCTCGCGCAGCAGGACCTCGCCGGTGACCGCGTCGACGTAGGTGGTGTAGCCCTCGGCCTCGCCGTCGCCCGACGCCACCGTCACGACCTGCCACGCGGAACGGGCGCCGTCCGCCACGGGCAGCGCCACGAGCTCGGCCCGTGCCGTGCTGTCGGCGCCGGTGCCGCGCCGCGCGACCTCGACCGCCTGGGCCTCGGAGAGCCGGGCCGGCTGCGGCCGTGCGGTGCCGCGGGTGAGTGACGATGTCACCGACACGACGGTGCCGCCCACCACGCCGACCGAGACGAGCCCGTCGTGCGCAGTGCGCAGGTCGCCGAAGGTCTGGCGCAGCAGCACCGCAGCGCCCTCGCCGACCGGGTTGACCACGACGAGCTCGAGCCCGTCGACCTGCTGCTGGCTCAGCCCGAACAGGGCGCGCTCGCGGGCGAGGTAGGCGCGGGCCGCCGCCTCGGGCCGGGCGGGCAAGCCGGTGGCGAGCGGACGGCCCGCGTCGACGACGACCTCGGGCGTGCCGAAGGCGCCGAACCGGGCCCTGC
>JALYMN010000164.1 GCA_030773675.1 Actinomycetota bacterium | reverse complement strand
CAACGCGCCCCGACCGACGTTCACCGCGAGAGAGGGACTTTTGGTTGCACGCTTAACAAGCGACATGGCGCTCGCCTACCCCACCGGATGGGCCCACACGCCTCACCGGACAGAACAGGGGCAGCAGCGCTGAAATTTGGGTCTCCTCGTCGATTGGGGGTGAAGCGGCGCCCGGCGTGGGACGAAGCGCCTGCGTGCGACTGGGTTCGGGTCGGGTGAGGGGCGCGCGGAGGTTGATGACGCGCCGTCGCCCTCGGCGGCAGGTTGCTGGCTAGCGAGGTCAAGCAGCAAGCTCAGGAGGGCAACTCTTCAAAGAGAGCGCAACGTGCTCGGGCACCTGCCCGAGCGCGACCAGCCGCTCGTGCGCCGGCGCCGGCGCGCAGCGTGGGCGCTGGATGACCACGACCGCGCGCTCGAGCAGCTGCGAGCGCTCGCCGACGAGCTCGCCCGCTCGCACCCCGGCGTTGCCGCCTCGCTGCGCGAGGGGATGGAGGAGACGCTGACCGTCACGCGGCTTGGCGTCCGAGGGCGCCTGAAGCGCACGCTGGCCTCGACGAACCCGTGCGAGTCGATGATCGACACCGTCCGGCGCGTGGCGCGCAACGTCAAGCGCTGGCAGAACGGCGACATGTGCCTGCGCTGGACGGCCGCTGGCATGCTCGAAGCCGAGCAGCAGTTCCGCCGCGTCATCGGCCACCCCGACCTGGCCAAGCTCGCCGTCGCCGTCGAGCGCGACGTCGCCGCCAGGCGCGCCGCCGACACCCCGACGAGGACCCTTCACACCATCACCGCGACCGTGGCACCGGAGGTCGCCGCTTCCACCGCCTGAGATAATTCACTCACCGGACCGCCGCCACGAAGTTCCACGGCGGACGGGGTGCGCCCAGACTGTTGGAGGTCGAGCATGTAGTTGTCGCGATCCACGACAAGTTCGTCGTCGCCTGCCGGTGTGAGTCCGGTCCGGGTAGCTGCCAGGAGGCCCGGTAGCAGGCTGCCGGCGTCGGGCAGAAACGCCCGGCGTCGAAGCGCAGCGTCAAGAGCCCCTCGGGGGAGGCGACTGACCGGTCCGCAGCATCAAGCGAAGCCTGCCGCGTCGTGAACGTGATCGAGGAAGAGCCGAGCCCGGCCCGTCAGGGCGAAGGCGATGGAAGGGGTGAAGAGCCTGGAGTGCAGCCCTGAAGAACTTCCCGGCGTATGGGGCGTGGAACGGTCAGACGGTGACGGCGGGAACTGGGGAGGCCCTCCCCGGCCCGGCAGCGCTGCGGAGACGCTGTCGGAGCGTCGCGTCCTATAACCGGTGATCCCGGGAAGTGGGCGCGGGCCGGGAGGGCGTCGGAGGCGGCCGTAGTACCGCTTGCAGCCGGCCGGACAACACAACCGCCGGCAAGGGAAGGGCCGCTGCGTCGTCAACCGCGCTTTGGCGCAGGGAAGGGCAGGCGAGTGCCACTCGTGGCTAGGACCGCCGGGCAGGATCACGTCCGAGAACTGCAACGAACGCTCTACCGGGCGGCCAAGGCCGATCCGGGGCGACGGTTTCACGCGCTTCATGACAAGGTCGTCCGCAGCGACGTCTTGGAGCGGGCGTGGGAGCAGGTGCGCCGCAACGGCGGCGCGGCCGGCATCGACCAGATCACCATCGCCGACGTCGAGCAGTACGGGATCGACCGGCTGCTCGGCGAGCTGGCCGCCGATCTCAAGGACGGCAGCTACCGCCCGCTGGCCGCGCGTCGGGTGTTCATCCCGAAGCCCGGCAGCGGCGAGCGGCGGCCGCTGTCGATCCCGACGGTCTGCGACCGGATCGTGCAGGCCGCCGCGAGGATCGTGCTCGAGCCGATCTTCGAGGCGGGCTTCCAGCCGTGCTCGTTCGGGTTTCGCCCCCGGCGCGCGGCGCACGATGCCCTCCAGGTCCTCGTCGACGAGGCGTGGAAGGGCCGGCTGTGGGTGGTCGAGACGGACATCGCCAACTGTTTTGAGGCGATCCCGCACGACCGGTTGATGCAGGCGATCGAGGAACGGGTCTGTGACCGCCACATCCTCAAGCTCCTGCGCGCCGTGCTGCGCGCCGGGGTGATGCAGGACGGGGCGGTCCGGCGCAGCATCGCGGGTACCCCGCAGGGCGGCGTGATCTCGCCGCTGTTGGCCAACGTCTACCTCGACCGGCTCGACCGGTCCTGGCCGACGCGCGGCCACGGGGTGCTCGTCCGCTACGCCGACGACCTCGTGGTCATGTGCCGCACCAGACGGGAGGCCGAGCGTGCCTTGGGCGTGCTGCGGTCGATCCTGGCCGAGCTCGGCCTTGCGCCGAAAGAGGCCAAGACGCGGATTGTGCATCTGCGCGAAGGCGGGGAAGGCATCATCGACTTCCTCGGCTTCGAGCATCGCTGGGTGCGCGGCCGTGAG
>JALYMN010000163.1 GCA_030773675.1 Actinomycetota bacterium | reverse complement strand
GCGCTGCGCCCCGTCGGGCTGCTGCTGCCGCTCGCCCTGCTCGGGCCGGTCGCGCTGGTCGCCGGCCGCCTCGTGCTGTCCTGACGCTGCTCCCCTGACGTCCGGTCGCGGCCCGGCGTACTACCCTCTCCGGCGTGCCGGCCCTCCTGGTGAAGCGACGCGTCGTCGACTTCTGCCGCGTCGGCACCTGCGCGTGTCCGGCCTCCTGACCTGTTCCTGTCCGGAGACGAGAGGCCCCGATGACCGAGCAGGCCCTGGGCGACCCGCGCGGCCCGCGCACCGCCGCCTGGCTCACCAGCGCCGTGCTCGCCGTCGCCCTGGCCGCGGCCAGCCCGACGCTGCTCGCCCTGCAGGCCCTCGTCTTCGGTCTCGGCACCTCCGGCGCGTCGCCGTACGACGCCGTGTTCCGCCGGCTCGTCCACCCGCGCCTCGGCCGGCCGCGCACGCTCGAGCCGGAGGCGCCGTTCCGCGCCGCGCAGCTCCTCGGCCTGGTCCTGACGACGGTCGGCGCGCTGGCGCTGCTTGCCGGGGCACCCGCCCTGGGCACGGCCGCGACGGCTGCGGCGCTGACCGCCGCGCTGCTGCACGCCGTCACCGGGCTGTGCCTCGGCTGCGAGCTCTACCTGCTGCTGCGCCGTGGCGCGACCCCGCGCACCACCAGCTGACCGACCACCACGGATCCCCACTCCCGCACCATCCGACGACCGCCTGGATAGGAGCCACCGCATGAGCCGCGAGAACGTGCTCGTCGACGCCGATTGGGTCGAGAGCCACCTGGACGACCCGGGAGTCGTCCTCGTCGAGGTGGACGAGGACGTGTCCGCCTACGACGGCGGCCACATCCGGGGCGCGGTGCGCCTCGACTGGACCCAGGAGCTCCAGCAGCCGGAGGCCCGCGACCTCATCGACCAGTCCGACTTCTCCGCGTTGATGAGCCGCAAGGGCATCGGCAACGACGCCACCGTCGTCCTCTACGGCGGCAACAACAACTGGTTCGCCGCCTACGCCTACTGGCAGTTCAAGCTGTACGGGCACGAGAACGTCAAGCTGCTCGACGGCGGACGCAAGAAGTGGGAGCTCGAGGGCCGCGAGCTCGTCAAGGACGTCCCCGAGCGCCCGCAGACGCAGTACCAGGCCAAGGACCCCGACCTGTCCATCCGCGCGTTCCGTGACGAGGTCGTCGCGAGCATCGGGCAGAAGAACCTCGTCGACGTCCGCAGCCCCGACGAGTTCAGCGGCAAGATCAAGGCGCCGGCGCACCTCCCGCAGGAGCAGAGCCAGCGCGCGGGACACGTGCCTACCGCCATCAACATCCCGTGGAGCAAGGCCGCCGCCGACGACGGCACGTTCCGCAGCGACGACGAGCTGGCGAAGCTCTACGCCGGCGAGGGCTTCGACGACGGCAAGAGCACCATCGCCTACTGCCGCATCGGGGAGCGCTCGAGCCACACCTGGTTCGTGCTGCACGAGCTCCTCGGCAAGACCGACGTCAAGAACTACGACGGCAGCTGGGCCGAGTACGGCTCGCTCGTCGGCGTGCCGATCGAGAACCCGGCGAAGGGGGCCTGACATGTGCGGCGCTCCTGACCAGGACCAGCTCCCCGCGCTCGAGGTGAGCGCGGGGGAGGCCGTCGTGCACGGCACGGTGCGGCGCGGCGGTGAGCCGCTCGCCGGCGCCTACGTGCGGCTGCTCGGCGAGACCGGCGACTTCACCGCGGAGGTGCAGGCCAGCGCCACCGGCTACTTCCGCTTCTACGCCGCGGACGGCGAGTGGACGCTGCGCACGCTCGCTCCGGGCGCGCAGCCGGTGGACACGCCGGTGCGGGCGGAGAAGGGCCGGGCGGTCGAGGCGACCGTCGAGGTGCCCGCGTAGCCCTCCCGACGTCGTCCGGGGAGAGGCCCGTCCCGCCCGGGACGGGCCTCTCGCCCTCGCGGCCTGGTGGACGGCTCAGTAGACGAGCGCCTGCACGCCGTCGGCCATGACCTCGGACAGGAACACGGCAGCACCGGCGATCCGCACGCCGGGCAGCACGTCGGCCTCGCCGAGCCCCCGCCGCAGGGCGCACTGCGTGCACAGCGTGAGCGTGCCGCCGGTGAGGACGGCGTCGCGCAGGTCGGCGACCGGAGCGCTGTGCGCCAGCTCGACGCTGTGGCCCGGGACGGCGAGCCAGGAGGCCTCGCCGGTGAGCCAGAGCGAGACGGGCACCCCGCTCGCCACGGCGGTGGCGCTGACGGTGAGCGCCTGGGCGCAGCGCTCGGGGGCGTCGGCGCCCGCAGTGGCCTTGACGACGAGGGTGCGGCTCACCGGGGCAGCGTAGGCACCCCTGCCCCGGGGTCGCCTAGCCTGGCGACACCGTCCGACCCGAGAGGTGCACCCCCGATGCTCGAGCTCGTCTACACCCTCCTCCTCGTGGCGACCTTCCTGTTCATCGGCTGGTTCTCGGTCTACGTCGTCTACAAGCTCTACCAGGGCCAGCGCTAGTGGTCCGGCCGCCGCTCGGCTCCGGGCCGGGCCGGGACGCGGCGGGTACGGTCCCAGCGCGACGTCCGCGGCCGCCGCGGGGGTGGCCGCGCCGAGGGGAGAGCGTGTGACCACTCCGACCGACACCCGGCGGGACCTGCTGACGGTGATCGCCCACATGCGCGCCAAGCCGGGCAAGGAGCAGGATCTCCGCGACGCCCTCGTGGCGCTGGTGGAGCCCACCAGCAAGGAGGCCGGCTTCGTCAACTACGACCTGCACGAGTCGACCCAGCAGCCCGGGCTGTTCTACCTCTACGAGAACTGGGAGTCCGAGGCGCAGCTGGACGAGCACCTCGCGGCGCCGCACCTCCAGGAGTTCGCCGGCCGGCTCGACGAGCTGCTCGACGGCGGCCTGCACATCAACCGCCTGCGCCGGATCGCCTGACGTGACGGCGGACAGCCCCCCGCCGTCCGGACTGGACGTGCGCGTCGTCCCGCCCGACCAGCGCGACACCAAGACCGGCCAGACGCCGGGGCTGCAGCGCTTCGCGGCCGTGTCCGCCGGGCTCACCGGCGCCCAGCGGATGTGGATGGGCTACGCCGTGCTCGAGCCCGGCGGCAAGACCGGCGTCCACCACCACGGCGAGTCGGAGACGGCCATCTACATCATCAGCGGCGTCACCCGCTGGTGGGTCGGCGACCGCCTGGACGACGTGCGCGAGGCCCGCGCGGGCGACTTCGTCTTCATCCCCCCGGACATCGTCCACTGGGAGCAGAACGCCAGCGACACCGAGCCGGTCCACATGGTCGTCGCCCGCAGCACGCAGGAGGCGATCGTGGTGGCGGTCGACGACCACCCGCACGCGCCGCCGCACGCCCGCTGAGCCCGGGGCTGCCGCGTCGCCCGGACGCGGCAGACTGCCCGGCATGGACGAGCCCTACGACCGCGACCTGTCCGTGCCGGAGCCGCCCGAGGGCGGGTTGGCCGACGAGCAGCAGGTCTCGCCCGGGCTGCACCCGGCGCTCGAGCCGCTGGCGTTCCTCGTCGGCAGCTGGCACGGCCTGGGCGTGGGCGGCTACCCCACGATCGAGGGCTTCCGCTACGAGCAGGATGTCGTCTTCTCCTCCGACGGGCGGCCGTTCCTGTCCTACTCCTCGCGCGCCTGGATCCTCGACGCCGACGGGCAGCGGGTGCGCCCGTCGGCGTCGGAGGTCGGCTGGTGGCGGCCCGGCGAGACGGCCTACGACGTGGAGGTGCTGCTCGCCCACCACACCGGCATCGTCGAGGTGTACGTCGGCGAGGTCACCGGCACCCGCGTCGAGCTCGCCACCGACGTCGTCGCCCGCACGCGCACGGCCAAGGAGGTCAGCGGGCTCCGCCGGCTGTACGGGCTGGTCGGCGAGGGGGAGCAGCGCGACCTGGCCTACGCGGTCGACCTGGCGGCGGTGGGCCAGGAGCTGCAGTCGCACCTGTCGGCGCGGCTGCACAGGGTCGGCTGAGGCAGGCCGGTCGGCGGGCGTCACGGCCGCTGGACCAGCCCGGCGCCGACGGCGTCGCGGGCGCCCGGCAGGGAGCGGGCCTGGGC
>JALYMN010000162.1 GCA_030773675.1 Actinomycetota bacterium | reverse complement strand
ATCTTGGTGTCCTCCACCATGACCGGCCCGGGCCGCAGCTTGTCGAGCGCCTGCTCGATGATCTTCAGCGACTCGTGCATCTCCTGCTTGCGGACCAGGAAGCGACCCCAGCAGTCGGCGTCGGTGTTCACGGCGACGTCGAACTCGTAGTCCTCGTAGCCGCAGTACGGGTCGGTCTTGCGCAGGTCCCAGGCGAGGCCGGCTGAGCGCAGGACGGGGCCCGTCACGCCCAGGGCCAGGCAGCCCTGCACGTCGAGGTGGGCGATTCCCTGCGTCCGCGCCTGCCAGATCGGGTTGCCCGTGAGCAGTTCGTCGATCCCGCCGAGCAGGCCGGGCATCACCTCCAGCAGCTCCCGCACCTTCTCGACCGTCCCCGGCGGGAGGTCCTGGGCGACGCCACCCGGACGGACGTAGGCGTGGTTCATCCGCAGACCGGTGATCATCTCGAGGACGTCGAGGATCTGCTCCCGTTCGCGGAAGGCGTTCGTCATCGCCGTGAGGGCGCCGAGCTCGAGCCCACCGGTCGCGAAGGCGACCAGGTGGCTGCTGATGCGGTTGAGCTCCATGCACAGGACGCGGATCACCTGGGCACGCTCGGGCGCCTCGATGCCGAGCAGCTTCTCGACGGCCAGGCAGTAGCCCGTCTCGTTGAAGATGTTGGACAGGTAGTCCATCCGCGTGACGAAGGTGACGCCCTGGACCCAGTTGCGGTACTCGAGGTTCTTCTCGATGCCGGTGTGCAGGTAGCCGATGACGGTCCGCGCAGAGGTGATGGTCTCGCCCTCGAGCTCCATCACCAGGCGGAGGACGCCGTGCGTCGAGGGGTGCTGGGGCCCCATGTTGACGACGATGTGCTCCTCGTCGACGTTCGCACCGAGGACGCTGTCCCAGTCCCCTCCGGTGACGGTGTAGACCCTGCCCTCGGTCGTCTCGCGCGTCCCGGCCGGCGCCGGCGGGGCGTACGGGTCGTCGCGCCGGCTCGTGGGGGCCTCGTCGTGGACGGTCATGCGTAGGACCTCCGCTCGTCGGGCGGCGGGATCTGCGCGCCCTTGTACTCCACCGGAACGCCCCCGAGCGGGTAGTCCTTGCGCTGCGGGTGGCCGTCCCAGTCGTCCGGCATGTGGATGCGCGTCAGAGCGGGGTGGCCGTCGAACACGACGCCGAAGAAGTCCCAAGTCTCGCGCTCGTGGAAGTCCGCGGTCGGATAGACGTCGGTCACGCTGGCGACGTGAGGGTGCGCGAGCGGCACCTGCGTCTCGAGGCGGAGGCGCCGCCGGTACGTCATCGACAGCAGGTGGTAGACGACGTGGAAGCGCTCGGCCTGGTTCGGGTAGTCCACGCCCGACACGCCCAGCAGCATCTCGTAGCGCTGGTCGGGGTCGTCGCGCAGGTGCTGGCACACCTCGGCGACCCGCTCCGGGCGCACGTGGAGCGTGAGCTCCCCGCGGTCGACGACGACGCGGGTCACGGCGTCCGAGAAGCCCGGAAAGGACTCCGCGAGGGCGTCGACGCCCTCGTCGAACCACGAGCCGAACGGCCGGGGGCTCGAGGCCTCGAGCGGCGCCCGGCGCACGAGACCGCCGAAGCCGCTGGTGTCACCGCCGAGCGCAGCACCGAACATGTCGGCACCGGCGGGGACCGCCGATCCGGTCGGCGCCACGGCTGTGGCTCCCCCCCTGCCGGTCTCCTCGACCGCGCCCGGGCGCGGCCCCGAGCCGCTGACGGTCATCGCCCGCCCTCGGGGGTGCGGATCTCCTTGAAGAACGCGTCGCGGGCGTCCTTGCGGCCCTCGGGCGACCAGCGGGTGCTGCTCGCGACGAGCTCGCGGGGCTGGTAGCCCGGCAGCTCGCGACGACGGGCGTTGACGCCGAGTGGCTCGTCCATGATCTTGTCGTGGAGCTTGAGGATCGCGTCCATGAGCATCTCCGGGCGCGGCGGGCAGCCCGGGAGGTACATGTCGACCGGGACGATGTGGTCGACGCCCTGCACGATGGAGTAGTTGTTGAACATGCCGCCGCTGCTGGCGCACACGCCCATGGCGATGACCCACTTCGGCTCGGGCATCTGGTCGTAGATCTGCCGCACGACCGGCGCCATCTTCTGGCTCACGCGACCGGCGACGATCATGAGGTCCGCCTGCCGCGGCGAGGCGCGGAAGACCTCCATGCCGAAGCGCGCGAGGTCGTAGCGACCGGCGCCGGTCGCCATCATCTCGATGGCGCAGCACGCGAGGCCGAACGTCGCCGGCCACAGCGAGCTCTTGCGGGACCAGTTGACGACCTTCTCGACGCTCGTCAGGACGATCCCGCCCGGGATCT
>JALYMN010000161.1 GCA_030773675.1 Actinomycetota bacterium | reverse complement strand
CCGGGCGGGTGCGGGAGAACGTCGCGCTGAACGGCTACACCGCGCAGGTGGTCCAGAAGGCCGTTGCGGATCGTCCAGGCACCCTGCGGTTCACCCAGGGACTGGACTCGTTCAACCACCTCGTCCTCGACGAGGCGCCCGGCGGCGTCGAGGTCGAGGTCGAGGTCGAGGTCGAGGTCACCACCGTCGACGAGCTCGTCGGGGATCGGGTCGTGCACGGCCTGAAGCTGGACGTGGAGGGCGCCGAGCGCCTGGTCCTGGAGGGCGCCGCCCGTGCCCTGCGCGAGCACCGCGTCAGGCTGCTGCAGCTGGAGTGGACGGGGAAGGCGAGCCACACCACGCTCGCGCAGAACCGCGACCCGGTCGCCGATCTGCTGCGCGACTGCGGGTACGAGCTCTACCGGCCGGACCGGCGGTACGGCGAGCTGCAGCGCATCGAGGGCTACCCCGCGCCCGGCAAGGACGTCTTCGCCCGTCCGCGGGCCGCCGCGCAGGCGCCGCCGGAGCCCGACGACGAGCAGCAGGTGGCCGGGAGGCCCGAGCCCTGGGGCGCAGGCGGGCAGGCGGCAGGCGGGCAGGTACCGGGCGGACCACGCGGACCGCCGCGCCGAGCAGAGGCGGCCGGCATCACGCCGTCCGGCCGAAGTGGTGCCTCCGACGTCTTCCCAGGTTCGCTGCCGCCGCTTATCGTCGCCCGCAGTGAGGGGGGACAGGGTGTCCACACCGGCCGCGGCCGTCGTCGCAGTCGTGGCGGTCGTGGCGTTCCTCACCCGCTGGGCGCTCATGGCCGAGGCCGGGCTTCAGGGCCTGCACGGGTACGACGACGGCGTGCACTACGCCGGTGCAGCCGCGCTGCTGAGCGGGCGGCTGCCCTACGGCGACTTCCTGTTCCTGCACCCGCCGGGGATCCTCGTCGCTCTGGCACCGTTCGCCGGGTTGGGACGGCTCACCTCCGACCCGCTCGGGCTGTCGGCGGCCCGCGTCGCGTTCTGGGCGCTCGGCGCCCTCAACGCCGCGCTGGTCGCACGCCTCGCCGGCCGCTACGGGCTGGTCCCTGCCGCCGTCGCGGGGCTGCTGTACGCGTTGTGGTTCCCCGCCAGGTACGCCGAGCGGACCGCCACCCTGGAGCCGGCGGGCAACACCGCGCTGCTGGTCGCCCTGCTCCTGCTGACCCGCCCAGAGCCTCCGGCCTCACGGCGCGACCAGGTGCTCGCCGGCGCGGCCCTCGGTGTCGCGGTGGGCTTCAAGATCTGGATGGTCGTCCCGGCGGCGGTGCTCGTCGCGTGGCAGCTGATCAGCGCGGGCTGGCGTCCGGCTCTGCGCGTGGCGACCGGGGTGGGAGCGAGCGCCCTCGTCCTCGTCGCCCCCTTCGTCGGCGTCGGCCGCGACATGTTCCGCATGGTGGTGCTGGACCAGCTCGGACGGCCGCGGGACGACGTCGCGTTGCTCGACCGGCTGGCCGGCGTGGTCGGGCTCGCGCCGCTGTCCGCGCAGGCACCGCCGGCCGTCACGCACGTGGCGGTGCTGGGCACCACCGTGCTCCTCGTGCTCGCTGCGGCCGCCGCGCTGCGCCGTCCGCCCGGCCGCCTCCTCGTCGCCCTGCTCGGCGCCACGGTGGTCGTGCTGCTCGCCAGCCCGTCCTACATCGAGCACTACTCCACCTACGCGGCCGTGCCTGTCGTGCTCGTGCTCGCGACGGCCGCCGGGGTCGCGCTCCCGGTGCGACGGCCTGCCGCGGCGGGGCGGCCCGTCGCGGCCGCTCCACCCCGGTGGCGCCCGGTCGTCACCGGGCTGGCAGTGGCCGCTCTGGCAGGCCTGTTCGGACTCCAGTTCGCGCTGACCGTTGCCGTCGACAGCGGCAGGCCATTCCCTGGTGCGCGGCTCCGGACGTACGTCGCCGACCGGCCGTGCGTGGTGTCGAACGACCCGGCGGTGCTCGCTCTCCTCGACGTCCTGAGCCGGGACCTGCGGCGGGACTGCCCGCTGCTCATCGACGCGACCGGCTTGACGTACGACAGGTACGCCAGGACCTACCCCGACGGCCGCCCGGTGCCTCGTCCCGAGAACGGTGCATGGCAGGAACGAGTGCAGCGCCACCTCACCTCGGGCTCGGCCACGGTCCTGGGCCCGTCGAACCTCGAGGACCTCAGCGAGGCCACGCGACGACGGCTCGCCACGCTGCCGGTGCTGGGGCGCGCGGGACCGTACGAGGTGCTCGGACGGCCGCCTTCCCCGGGAGCCGCCGACGGAGGTTGAGTGGCGTGCACCCCGACACGGTGGCCGCGCAGGCCGACCCGCCCGACGAGGAGACAGCGTGACCGACCAGTCCACCCCGCAGGACCCGTCCCAGCCCTCGGGCCAGCCGCAGGCGCAGTCGCAGTCGCACCCCGGCACCGAGGCCGAGCTCGGCCCGCAGGCCGACCACGGCGAGCAGTCCTACCGAGGGACGGGCCGGCTGCAGGGCCGCCGCGCGCTCATCACGGGCGGGGACTCGGGCATCGGCCGCGCCGTGGCCTTGGCCTTCGCGCGCGAGGGCGCCGATGTCGTCCTGTCCTACCTGCCGGAGGAGGAGCAGGACGGCGCCGAGACCGCGCGCCTGGTGCGCGAGGCCGGGCGCACGGCGGTGCAGGCGCCCGGCGACATCACTGATGAGGCGCACTGCGCGCAGCTCGTGCAGCGCGCGGTCGACGAGCTCGGCGGGCTCGACGTCCTGGTCAACAACGCGGCGTACCAGATGGCGCAGCCGGGCGGGATCACCGACATCACGACCGAGCAGTTCGACCGCGTGCTCAGGACGAACCTCTACGCGATGTTCTGGTTGTGCCGCGCCGCCGTCCCCCACCTGCAGCCCGGCTCCTGCATCATCAACACCTCGTCGATCCAGGCCTACCAGCCCAGCCCGCCCCTGCTGGACTACGCCACGACCAAGGCCGGCATCGTCAACTTCACCCGCGGCCTGGCGCAGATGCTGGCGTCCAAGGGGATCCGGGTGAACACGGTCGCGCCGGGCCCGGTCTGGACACCGCTCATCCCCGCGACCATGCCGCCGGAGGAGGTCGAGGACTTCGGCGCGCAGACCCCGCTCGGCCGGGTGGCGCAGCCGGCCGAGGTCGCGCCGGCGTTCGTGTTCCTCGCGTCCGCCGAGGCGGGCTACATCACCGGCGAGCGGATCGGCGTCGCCGGCGGCATGCCCTTCCCCTAGGCCGATCGGCGGGAGTGGCAGGCTCGGACGGTCCCGCGCCCGGACCGTCCGGTCGGCAGCTCGCGCAGCACGGCACCCTCGCCCTGGACGGCTGGACCGGCACCTTCTCGGAGCTGCTGTTCGAGGCTGCTGTTCGAGGCCGAGGGCCGCGTGAGCAGCAACCGACTGCCGGGCGCGGTGCCGGGGTAGTCGCTCCGTCATGGCCGACACCGCGATCTTCGACGTCGACGGCACGCTCGTCGACACGAACTACCAGCACGCGCTCGCCTGGTTCCGGGCCTTCCGCCGCTACGACATCACCCGGCCGCTCTGGCGGATCCACCGCGGCATCGGGATGGGCGGCGACCTGTTCGTGGCGCACGTCGGCGGCGACGAGGTCGAGGAGCAGCACGGCGACGCGCTCCGCGACGCCTGGACCGAGGAGTTCGACGCGCTCGTCGGCGAGGTGCAGCCGTTCGAGGCCACGCGCGAGCTGCTGCAGGAGGTCAGGGACCGAGGCTTCCGGCTCGTGCTGGCGAGCTCCGGCAAGGCCCGGCACGTCGAGGCCTTCCTCGACCTGTTCGACGGCCGCGCGCTGGCCGAGGCCTGGACGACGGCCGACGACGCCGAGCACAGCAAGCCCGAGCCGGACCTGCTGCAGGCCGCGCTCGCCCGGGTGGAGGGAGCTGACGCCGTCATGGTCGGCGACTCGACGTGGGACTGCATCGCGGCAGGCAGGCTCGGCGTCCCGACGCTGGCCGTGCGCACGGGCGGCTTCTCCACCGAGGAGCTGCAGGAGGCCGGGGCCGCCCGGGTGTTCGACTCCCTCGCCGAGCTGCGCGACTGCCTGGACGACACGCCGCTCGGGTCGCCCTCGCCCTGAACCGTCAGCCCGCGCGCCCCGGGTGGACCGGGTCGGGCGCCCAGGGTCATGCTCGTCGTCGGAGGTGCGCGGATGCAGCAGGAGCCGCCCGTCGGCCCGGACCGGCACGTCGAGGGGGCGCGGACGCAGGAGCCGACCACGACGGCCGCCGTCGAGCCCCGCCCGCAGGCCGCGCTGGTGGTGCAGTCCCGCGTGGACCTCGTGCCCGTGCCGGCGCCCGCGTCCCGCTGGCGGCAGTCGCTGGCCGCGCTGCGCGCCGCCGTGCCC
>JALYMN010000160.1 GCA_030773675.1 Actinomycetota bacterium | reverse complement strand
CGCCCCATCCCGGCGGCCCGGCCAGCACGAGCGGCGGCGCGCCGGGCACGAGCCGGTGCGCGGCGAGCAGGGTGGGGAGGTCCTTGCGCGGCTCGAGCGTGCCGACGAACAGCAGGTAGTCCGCCGGCAGGTCCAGGCCCACCCCGGACGGCGGCGGCTGCGGCTCGAGCCACCCCGGGTCGACGCCGTGCGGCACGGCGAGCACCGGCACGCGCGGTGCGTAGGCCTCCCGCACCTGCCCGGCCACCGCCTCGGACGGCGTGAGCACCACGGCCGCCCGGCGCAGCGAGCGCGGGACGAGGGTGCGGTAGCGCGCGCTCGCGGCGCTCACCGTGGCGGCGTGGTGCAGGAACGCGAGGTCGTGCACCGTCACCACCCCTGCGGCCCGGCGCAGCGGAGGGAGCACGAAGTTGGTGGCGTGGAAGACGTCCAGCCGTCCGGCGAGCAGCTCGACCGGGGGGACCTCGGTGCGGCTCCAGGCGGCCTGCAGCGCGCGGGCCGGCGCAGGGCGCGCCGCGACGCGCACGCCCGGCGGGACGACGTCCTGCAGCGCACCGCGCCCGCGCAGGCTGAAGGCGGTGGCGACGAGGTCGTCGGCCCCGAGCTCCGCCAGCGCGGCGAGCAGCGCGCCCGTGTAGCGCCCGATGCCGGTGCGGGTGCCGAGCAGCGGGGTGGCGTCGAGGCCGACCCGCAGGACTGTCAGCGGGTCAGCCGAGCAGCCGGGAGGCGGCCGCGATCTCGTGCCAGCGGTCGGCGAAGGCCTGCTCGTCGTAGACGGAGGCGCGCTCGACGGCGCTGGCAGCCAGCCGAGCGCGCAGCGCCTCGTCGGCTGCGACCTGCGCGGTGCGCGCGAGGAGCTCCTCCGGGGTGGACCAGCGGAAGCCGTCGACCCCGTCGCGGACGATCTCGCGCTGCCCGGCCCGGTCGATAACCACTGGCACGCACCCGCCCGCCATCGCCTCGACCGTGGTCATGCCGAAGTGCTCGCTGGCCCAGGGCCGCTTCTCCTCGTCCTCGCCGTAGCCGGTGGCGGACCAGAAGACGGAGCTGGTGGACAGCAGCTCCTCGACCCGGGCGCGCGGGGCGTTCGGCACGACCTCGACCGGGAGCCCGCGCGCGGCGGCCCGCACCCGCTCGAGGTAGGGCTCCTGCGACGGCTCGCAGCCGCCGACGACCGCCATGCTCCAGCCGGGGAGCCGCCCTGCCCGGTGGGCGCGGCCGAAGAATTCCACCATCTCCAGCTGCCGCTTGGCGTGCCCGAGCCCGGGCTCGAAGAACCGGCCGACCGTGAGCACGGTCCTCGACCGCTGCGCCGCCGGGGACAGCCGCTGCACCTGGATCGGGGGGTAGAGCACGGCGCTGTCGACCTGCCACAGGCGACGGATCCAGCCGCGGGTGTACTCGCTGTTGGCCAGGACGACGTCGTAGGACGCCAGGAACGACAAGTCCTTGGGGTCGTGCAGCAGCCAGGGGAAGCGGTAGGCGAGCAGCTCCCGCGGCCCGTAGCTGCCGCCGACGAGGCGCATCTTGGACACCGCCACGCCGAGGGTGCGGACGTCCGTGCCGCCCGGGACGAACGTCGGCGAGCGGAAGTGCAGCTCGACGCCGTGCGCGCTCTCCGGCAGCGCCAGCCGGCGCACCCGGAAGCGGTCGATCACGGTGAACTCGCCGTACAGCCGGCCGTCCTCGTCCTCGACGCGGAGCGGCACGGGCCCGGGCAGGCCGGGCCCGCCGAGCTCCAGGTGCAGCGTGCGCCGGGGGCCCGGCGGGAGCGCCAGCACGGCGTCGCCGCTGGTCCAGCTCCAGGTGCGCCGCCGCCCGCCCTCCGGGGGAAACCAGCCGACGCCGTGCTCGAAGCTGCCGGCGTGGCCGCGGGCGAGCGGCCCGAGCAGCCGGACGGCGGCGCGCCGCCAGGCCTCGGGGAAGTGGGCGAACGGCGTCGGGAAGTAGCAGAGGTAAGCCGCGCGCGCCGAACGGGGCGCCAGCCGGCTCATGTAGGACCCGTTGACGAACAGGTCGTACTCCTCGGAGAGCCGGGCCGTCTCGAGGTCGCCCTTGTCCGGCACGACGCGCATCCGGCAGCGGGAGAGGTCCAGGCCGAGGTGGTCGGCCAGCTCGTCCTTGTCGACGTCGGTGTGGCCGATGAGGTCGACCTCGACCCCGTCCGCGCTGAGCACCTGCGCGATCATGCCGCTGTGGCGCTCGCCACCGCCCCGGCTGTGCCAGTAGCGGTCGTAGACGGCCGCTCTCACCGGCCGGCCACCAGGGCGCGCTCGACCTCGCTGCGCGGCACGACCGCGCCCGCCGTGAGCTCCGCGCGCTTGGCGAGCATGTCGGGCAGCAGCAGCAGGAACGCGGACAGGACCTTCAGCCTCATCAGGGTCGGGCGCACCGGCGGCCGGGCGCGGTCGCGCAGCGCCTGCCGCACCGCGCGCAGAGCCATCGAGCCGGTGGTGAGCGGGTAGCGGCCGATCTCCCGGACCGCCCGCACAGCGGTGGCGTCCTTGGCGAGCATGAGCAGGCGGTTGCGGTCGGTGTGGTAGACGAACCGCGGCGACCACTCGACGCTCGTGGCCGAGTGGATGTGCCGGACGACGGCCTTGGGCTCGTAGCGGATGCGCCACCCCGCGAGGTGCAGTCGCCACGACAGGTCGGTGTCCTCGTAGTAGAGGAAGAAGTCGTCGTCGAACCAGCCGACCTCGCGCCCGGCCTCGGTCCGGAACGCCACGGCCGCGCCGCACGCCGCGAACACGTCGGCCGCCTCGTCGTACTGGCCGCGGTCGACCTCCTGAAAGCCCCGGTCGGCGCCGTAGCCGGCGGAGAAGACGAGCGAGCCGGCGTTGTTCACGACGTCGACCGTCGGGGCGGTCACCTCGACGACGTGCTCGGCGGGGTCGGGGCCCACCTGCGCGGTGTCGCTGCCGCCGTCCCACGCGAGCGTGGCGGTCTTGGTCCGCTCGGCTGCCCAGCGCACGCCGACCCGCCACGGGCCGGGGCCGCCCTCCGGCAGCGGGACGAGCATCTCGCCCTCCGGGCGGCTCCAGAAGAACCGGCCCGCGCCCTCGCCCTCCGGGCCCCAGGTGAGCCGCTCCCACAGCACGCGCCCGGTGACGTCCTCGCCGTCGACGATGACGGCGGCGAGCCGGACGCCGAGGTCGCGCGGGTCGTGCGGGCCGGGCGAGAAGCCCTCGGTGCGCAGCCGCAGCGCCAGGAAGCGCGGGGCGAACACCACCTTGCTCGTCACGGCGGCCAGCCGCTCGGCGCCGGGGTCCTCGAATGGGGCGAGCAGCCGCTCCAGCCAATCCGGTTCGGGGGTCGCGTCGTTGTTGAGCAGCACGGCGTACGGCGTCGTGACCCCGCGCAGCGCGCTGTTGTTGCCGCCGGCGAAGCCGAGGTTGGCGGCGTTGCGCACCACCCGCACCGACGGGTAGCGGGCCAGCACGGCGAGCGAGTCGTCGCTGCTGGCGTTGTCGACCACCACCACCTCGTACGGCGCGCCCGTGCGTTGGGCCAGCAGCGCGTCGAGGCAGGCCGGCAGCAGGTGGGCGCCGTTCCAGTTGACGACGACGACCGTGGCTCGGGCGGGAGCTCCGTGGACGGCTGGAGGAACGGCCTGGGGGACGGCTCGGGGGGCGTGCTCAGCGGGCACGGGCGACCACGTAGACCTCGTTGGACGGGTAGAGCCGGTCGAGCAGCTGGGCGTAGGACCGGCGGACGGCGGCGAGCTCCTCCTGCGTCGCGCGCAGGCGCTCCTCCAGGACGGCGATGAAGTGCCCGAACCGGTGCCACGGCGAGTCGGTGTGGGGCAGCCCGAGCCCCTGCGGGTCGTGGGCCAGGTTGATCGCGTTGGCGAGGTCGAGGCGCAGGTCGGCGTCGACCCGCACGGGCGGGGCGATCGTCTCCGGCGGCGGCCCGCCCCGGTTCGCCGGGTTCTCGCCGAGCTCGACCACCTCGAGCCCGGCCTTCGCGCAGTAGAACGCCAGCAGGCGCGGCTCGTAGGGGCGCACGTGGGTGGGGTCGCGCCAGAAGTCGTAGCCGAGCACAGACAGGCAGCCGGCGTTCGGCGTCGCGGCGACGAACACCCCGCCGGGCGCGAGCACGCGCGCGCTCTCGGCGACCATCCGCTCGAGCACGTCGGGCTCGAGGTGCTCGACGAAGTGGGCGCTGAACACCCCCTGCAGCGAGCCGTCGGGACGGGCGGCGAGGTCGGCGAGCGCGTCGCCGAGCGTGACCGACAGGCCCGCCTGCACCGCCGCCTCGACCATGCCCTCGTCGAGGTCGACGCCCTCGGCCTCCACGCCCGCGTCGCGCAGCAGCTCGAGCAGCTCGCCGCGCCCGCAGGCGAGCTCGAGCACCGGGCCCGTGCGGAAGTACGGGACGTAGTGCGCGAGCCCCGCCTTGCTGTGCTCGGGGTCGTAGCCCATGTAGGCGTAGTAGTCGCTCTCCAGCCGCGTCACGCGACCCTCCCCACCTGGACCTGCGCCGGGACGTCGAGCAGGCCGGGCAGCGCGCCGGTCTCGACCCACACCGCGTCGTCGAACCGGCGCGCGGTGATCGGCAGGCCGGTGCGGGGCTCGTCGACCTGGACGCCGACGACGAACGCGCCGTTGAGCCGCGGCACCTCGAGCGCGAAGTCGACTGTGTAGCGGCCGGCCTGCGGCGGCAGTGGCGTGTCGGTGCGCAGGCTGAACACCGGGATGTCGCCCGCGCCCATGAACACGACCTTGACGTCGCCGGCGTGCACGGTCGGCCCCGGCTCGACCTCGACGTCGAGTCGAAGGTGGAGGGCCTCGCCGGCCCGGAAGCGCCCGCTGCGCGGCCCGCCCGGGGCGTGCGAGGGCACGGCGCTGTGCACGACGTGCCCGCCGACGGCCGGGACCGGCTCGGGCGCGTCGGCCGGCCGGTCGGTGCCGAGGATCTTGCGCAGCGTGCCGACCGCGAACGCCGGGTCGCCGTCGTACTGGACCCGGCCGCGGTCGACGACGATCCCGCGGGTGCACAGCTGCTCGACGAGGTCGAGCGAGTGCGTGACGAACAGGATCGTCTTGCCCGCGCGCTGGAACTCGGCGATCTTGCCGAGGCACTTGCGGGCGAAGGCCTCGTCGCCGACCGCGAGGACCTCGTCGACGAGCAGGACATCGGGGTCGACGTGCACCGCGATGCTGAAGGCGAGCTTGACGTACTCGCCCGAGGAGTAGTGCTTGACCGGGTCGTCGATGCGCGGCGCCTGTTCGGAGAAGTCGACGATCTCGTCCTCGAGCTGCTCGAGCTCGCGGCGGGACAGGCCGAGCAGCGCGCCGTTGAGGTAGAGGTTCTCCCTCCCGCTCAGCTCGCCGTTGAAGCCGGCGCCCAGCTCGAGCAGGCTCGCGACCCGGCCCTCGACCTCCACCTCACCGTTCGTCGGCCGCAGGATGCCGGCGAGCACCTTGAGCAGGGTGGACTTGCCCGCGCCGTTCGGGCCGATGAGCCCGACGGTCTCGCCCTCGCCGACGATCACGTCGACGTCGCGCAGCGCCCAGAACTCCTCCGAGCCCTGCCCGCGACCGCGGACCACTCGCTCCTTGAGCTGCGTCGCCCTGCTGCGGTGGACGAGGAAGCGCTTGCTCACCCCGCGGGCGACGATCACGGGCGGTCGGGCCGCCGTCGCCGTCACAGCTCCTCCGCGAAGTCGGCCTGAAGGCGGCGGAACACCGCTCCGGCGACGAGCAGCAGGACGGCGCTCACCGCGAACCCGACGAGCAGGTTGCGCAGGTAGAAGGCGTAGCCGGCGTCGACGAGCAGCAGCTGGCGCCGCCCGAGGGCGTCGGTGTAGTAGGGCTGCTGGTACACAGCGCGCTGGACGGTCGACACGACGGTGGCCATCGGGTTGAGGAAGTAGAGCCAGAACAGGCCGCCGAGCTCGTCCCGCACCAGGTTCGCGGCGTACAGGATCGGGTTAGCCCAGAACCACACCAGCATCGCGATCTCGACGAAGTGGCTGGTGTCGCGGTAGCGGACGTTGAGCGCCGCGACGAGCACGCCGAGCGCGGTCGCGAACACGACGAGCAGCGCCAGTGCCGGGACGATCAGGACCAGCGGCGGACCCCAGAAGCGGACGCCGCTCAGCGCCGCGATCCCGAACAGCACGGGCAGTTGCAGGGCGAGCTGCACGAGCGCGAAGCCCACCGCCGACAGCGGCAGCACCAGCAGAGGGAAGCGGACCTTCTTCACCAGGCCCGCATTGCCGACCACGCTCGTTGACGCGCCGCTCACCGCGCCGCTGAAGGCGGTGAACGCGAGCAGCCCCGCCATGAGGTAGACGTGGTAGTCCGGGATGTTGTTGTCGAAGACGTACGTGAAGATCACGTAGTAGATGGCCAGCTGGAGCAGCGGGTTGGCCAGCGACCAGACGAACCCCAGCGTCGAGCCCTGGTACTTCGTCTTGAGGTCCTTCTGGACGAGCTGGCTCAGCAGTTCCCAGCGCAGCCGGCCCTGCGCCCTCGCCCGCGCGGCCCGGTCGTCCCGCGTCCCCGCCTGACCCGGTCGGGCGGGTCCGGCCGCGGCCGGCCGCTCCGGCACGGTCGGGACAGCCACGGTGCGGGCCCTCCCGGGGCGGTCTCGCGGAGCTGGACGTGCGCACGGCGGCTCGCCGGAGGGACGGCGGCGGCGCGCGGGGGACGAGCCCGAGGATAGCCGGGCCGCCTGCGACCGGGCAGCCTGCGC
>JALYMN010000159.1 GCA_030773675.1 Actinomycetota bacterium | reverse complement strand
CGGCCCGGCTCGACGGGGTCGAGAGCCTCGGGGTCGACGAGCACATCTGGCGGCCCGGCAAGTTCGGCCTCGCTCACGGCTACCGCAACTTCAACAACTACCGGCTCCGGATGCTCCTGGCCGCCAGCGGCACCCGCACCCGGAGGACGACCTCACCACGCTGATATCCGAAGAGCCGGTTTCCCGGTATGGAGGGCTGTGTGGCGCGTCGAGGAGGCGGCGACTCTGTTGTCCGCTGACCATCTGCTGGCGCTCGCTTCTATCTGCGAACTCAGCGACGCGTCCTCGAGCCATCCGCGTTGAGCCACCGCTCGCGCACTTCGTTATAAGACCGGGCGACGCCGTAGAGCGTGTATGTGCCGAGTGCCAGAAGTAGGGCCTCAGCGATGGTCGCGACGACGCGCAGGAGTTGCGGCATGCTCTCGACCGTCCACAGGTTGAACAGACCGAAGGAGACGAAAGCCAGGGCCAGCGTTCCGAAGAAGAGCACAACCAGGCGGAAGTGGCTCCGCTCGATGTCCGGTTCGTCCTCCGCATGGGCAACGCTCTCCCACGAGACCACCCCATCCCGGCCGACCAGGCTGTTGAGCCTCTCCTCCGCACCCAACAGGAACTGGCCGGCCCGTAGCATCCTCGTGACCTCGTTCATCCACATCGCCACGATGAGCAGGCACAGGAGTGGTATACCGACGAGCAGGCCACCTATCCCGAAGATGCTCTTCGTGCTCGCTGCCGTGGCGGTGTCCGCGTTGCCACCAGGTTCCCCGAGTACCGCCGTGGCAAGAAGTGCGACTCCCGTTGCGCCGAAGGTGAGAATCGCGTACTGAGCGGTGATACTGTTTAGTATCTCCTGGCGCAGCGTCTTGTACTCCTCGAGCGCCAGCATCAACTTGTCGTCCATGCGAGAGCCACCCCAGTCGTCCATTCGACAGTTGGCCGTGCCTCGATCGTCTGTAGCGCACCTTTGCCAGGCGTAAGCCGATGTGGCTCTCTTCGACCCCCTGGTACCGAAGACTGTGCCCCGCAGCTGCCGTGCGCGAGCAGCAGTAGTGGCTAACCGCGCCGCAGCGCACTCGCCGGTACTTACGCCTGTCCACATGCGACGTCGCGCGACGCCACCCCAGCGGCCGCGTAGCTGTCCCGCACGAAAGCCAATTCCGTCGTGCTAGTCGAGGATATGCGCCTTGCCACGTGCGCCGCGAAGTCGCGGTAAGCCGCCTGATACTCCGCGTGCTGGTCCACTTTCCGTCGGCTGCGTCGGCTCGGCCCTGCGACGAGAACTCCGTCCCTCTCGAGGCGGCCGTGCACGATGTCAATCGCGTAGCGGTGCTTGAAGGTGGCAATCTCGACCCGACGCGTCTCTGGGCCTGCGTGCAGCCAGTCCAGGCACAGGCGGCCAACGGCGCCGTCGCCGAAGGCGAACGCGACATCGGCGTTGGTCTCAACCGTGTACCCCGCCGCCCGCCCCAGACGCACCTCATGGAGGGTGTAGTCGCGGAGCTGCGGCGTCAGCGAAGCCAAGACCGACAGCGCGTTGATGCCGCTGTCCATGAGGGCTCCGCCTCCGGACACGGCTGGGTCGAAAACCCAGCCTCCAGGATCGTGGTAGTCGTGTACGCGTTCTCGGTACACGATGTCAGCGGACAAGACCTTCTCACCTGCAAGAGCGCGTCGCGCTAGTGCCACAGGGGCATTGTACCGAGCGTGGAACGCCATGAACAGGCAGAGGCCGAGCTCAGACGCGAGAGCAATCATGTGTTCCGCTTGTTCGACGAGCAAGGCTGGCGGCTTCTCGACGAAGACATCCTTGCCTGCCCGTAGCGCCTCCACGGTGATGCTGTAGTGCGAGCTCGGCGGCGTATTAACGGCGACGGCAGTGACGTCGTCACGCTGCAGCAACTTGCGGTAGTCGGAGTAGACGGGGAGGCCTGGATCCTCGCCGCCGCGTGCATGATCGGCAGCCGCGACCACCTGCACCCTGTCCTGGTGGCTAGCCCTCAATACTTGCAGCTGGAGGTTGCCGATCGCACCGAGACCGATGATGCCCAGTCGAACAGCCGGATGGCTTCCGGTTCCCCGCCGCGTCACAGCATCCTGCACCGGCCGACGGTACGCCATGTTGGCAGGCAGCCGTGTCGTGGTGTGGTGGCCGGCCTCGGACTGGACAACCGCAGCACCGACAGCGTCGGTGTCCCGCCTGTTGTCCACACGCGCCACGCGAGGACCCCTCCTCCTGCGTCCGACGGGCTCCTCGCGTCGGGCTGTCGGTCGGGCCCCTGCGTGGCAGGGTCGCGGCGTGTCCTCCTCGTCGCTTCGCGCGGCCCTGTCGGCCGGGCCGGGTTGGCCGGACCTCGAGCCGCGGCCCGGCCCGCTGTCCGGCGTGCGACTGCTCGACCTGTCGAGGGTGCTCGCCGGCCCGTTCTGCTGCACGGTGCTTGCCGACCTCGGCGCCGACGTGCTCAAGGTCGAGCGCCCCGGCGCCGGCGACGACACCCGTGGCTGGGGGCCGCCGTTCCACGGCGACGACGCCACCTACTTCTTCGCGGCCAACCGCGACCGGCGCTCGCTGACGCTGGACCTGCGCGCGGACCCGGGCCGCGCGGTCGTCGCGCGCCTCGTCGAGGCGGCCGACGTGGTGGTGGAGAACTTCCTGCCCCGCCACCTGGAGGTGCTCGGCCTCGCCGAGCTCCGCGAGCAGGCAGCCGCGGTGTGGGTGTCGGTGCGCGGCGCGGGCAGCGACGGGCCGGACGGCGACCTGCCCGGCTACGACGTCATGGCGCAGGCCCGCAGCGGGCTCATGTCGGTCACCGGCACCGAGGGGCCGACGAAGGTCGGAGTGGCGGTCGCCGACGTGGTGTCGGGCCTGTACGCCGCGGTCGGCGCCGTCGCCGGCCTGGTCGCCCGCCGCCCGCTGCGGGTGGAGGTCGGGCTGCTCGAGGCGGCCGTGTCCATGCTGGTCAACCAGGCCTCGAGCGCGCTGGTCGCCGGGGTGGTGCCGGGGCCCACCGGCAACGACCACCCGAGCATCGCCCCGTACGGGCCGGTGCCCTGCGCCGACAGGGCGCTCGTCATCGGGGCCGGCAACGACGGGCAGTTCGCGGCGCTGGCCGCCGCGGTCGGCCTCGCGCCGCGCCCCGAGTGGCAGACCAACCGCG
>JALYMN010000158.1 GCA_030773675.1 Actinomycetota bacterium | reverse complement strand
GCGCGGGGCAGCAGGGTCACCAGGCCGGCGGCGAGCCCGCACGGTGCCCTCGCCGACGAGCAGCCCGGCCAGGTAGAGCAGCAGCAGCGGCACGAAGCCGATCGCCGCGTAGAACGTGACGCCCGCGGCGTAGAGCGCCAGGTCGTGCCCGCGGGTGGAGCGCGTGACGTCCCGGACGAGCGCCCGGAGGCCCGGGCCGGCCGGACGCCCTGGGGTAGACATCCCGCGATGCCTATCACCGTCCGCGAGATCCTGCCGTCCGAGCACGACGCGGTCGCCGCGCTCACGGCCGGGGTGTACGTCGGCGAGGGCCACAGCGGCGCGGCGTACGAGCCGTTCCTGCGCGACGTCGCCGGCCGCGTGGCGAGCGCGACCGTCCTCGTGGCGGTGGACGACGCGCCGGAGCGGCTCGTCGGCGCGGTGACGGTGGCGACGCGCGGCGGGAGCTGGGCGGAGCAGGCCGCCGCCGGCGAGGCCGTGGTCCGGATGCTCGTGGTGTCGCCCGAGGCGCGCGGCCGCGGCGTCGGCGAGCGGCTCGTCCGGGCGTGCGTGGAGCGCGCCCGGGCCGACGGGTGCCTGCTGGTGCGGCTGTCCAGCCAGCACGAGATGCGCGCCGCGCACCGGCTCTACGGACGGCTGGGCTTCCTGCGCACGCCGTCGTTCGACTGGCGGCCCCACCCCGAGCTCGAGCTGCTCACCTACGCGCTGCCGCTGGCGGCGTACTGCGACCAGTGCGGCGAGCCGCTCAGCCCTGAGGGGCACCAGCGCTGCCGCGCGGCCCGCGAGCTCGAGCCGGCGCGCTACTGCCCCGACTGCCGTCGCCGGATGGTGGTGCAGGTCGTGCCCACGGGCTGGACCGCCCGGTGCGTGCAGCACGGTGAGCGCACGGCCTCCTGACTCAGCCCCAGAGCACCAGCGACCGGTGGAAGATCCCCGCCAGGTCGTCCTCGTGCACCGGCTTGGGCGCCGTGGCGAGCAGCCGCTGCTGCTGCAGCGCGCCCTGCACGAGCGGGTCCACGTCGGACTCGCCGTACCCGACCCCGCCGATGCCGTTGGGGATGCCGATGTCCTGCATGAGCGCGACGACGGCGCGGGGCAGCTGCTCGCGCGGGTCGTCGGCCCGCTCGAGGTCCGGCGCGAGCAGCGCGGCCGCGCGCAGGTGGCGCTCGGGCGCGGCGTCGAAGGTGAACCGGAACGCCTCGGGCGCGGTCAGCGACACCGCCATGCCGTGCGGGACGAGCGGCTCCCCCTCCGGGTAGCCCTCGGGGACGAAGTCCCGCACCCGCCCGGCGATCGGGTAGGCGTTGGCGTGGGGCAGGTGCACCCCGGCGTTGCCGAAGCCGAGCCCGGCCATCGTGGCGGCGAGCGCCATCTCGCCGCGCGCCGCGCGGTCCTCGCCGTCGTGCACCGCCCGGCGGAACGAGGTCGACAGCAGCGACATCGCCCGCTCGCACCACATCTCCGACACCGGGTTCGAGCCGCAGTACGGAACCCGCTGCTCGGGCCGCTTGCGCTCGAAGGAGGTGTACGGGCGCGCCGTGTAGCTCTCCAGCGCGTGGCACAGGACGTCCATGCCGCTCGCCGCGGTGACCTGCGCGGGCTGGGTGCGGGTCAGCGCCGGGTCGACGACGGCGAGGGTGGGCCGCAGCCGGGGGTGGCTGATGCCGGTCTTGACCTTCAGGTGCAGGACGTCGAGCACGCAGACCGTCGTGCTCTCGGCGCCCGTGCCGGTGGTGGTGGGCACCGCGACGAGCGGCTTGAGGGGCTGCGTCGGGGCCCGGCCGTCGCCGACCGGCTTGTTGAGGTACTCCTGCAGGTCGCCCTCGTTCGTGGTGAGCAGGTCGACGGCCTTCGTGGTGTCGATGGTCGAGCCGCCGCCCACCGCGACGAAGGCGTCCCACGGCCCGTGCTCGCGGGCCCACGCCACGGCCTCGCGCATGCTCACGTCGGTCGGCTCGACGTGGACGCCGTCCCAGACGACGCCCTCCACGCCGTACGCCGTCATGCGCTCGGCGATCCGGGCGGGGATCCCCGTCGCGGCGAGCCCGGGGTCGGTGAGGACCAGGACCCGCCGAGCCCCCATGGTGGCGAGGTCGTGGCCGATCTCGTCGCTCGCGCCCTCGCCGAACTTGAGCTGAGGGGCGCCGTAGGTGAACACGGTCTCGGCAGCGTGTGCGGTCATGCCCTCGTCCTACCCCACCTGGTGCCCGGTGTGAGCAAGGGCACAGCCGGGCAGGTCGCGCACATGGCTCGCCTGCCGCTCGTCGACTCCGCCGACCCGAACGCCGATCCGCTGGCCCGGGAGGTGCTGGACACGGTCCGCGCCGCCCGCGGCCGCAGCGTCGACCCGAACGTCTACCGGGCGATCGCCAACCACCCGCGGGCGCTGCAGGCCATGGTGCAGTTCGGCACGGTCGTCTACTTCCAGAACTCGATGACGCCGGCGCAGCGGGAGCTCGCCTACCTCACCGCGTCGGTCACCAACGACTGCCACTATTGAATCCCCACCCACGTGCTGCTCGGTCGAGCGGCGGGGCTCACAGAGGACAAGCTCGCGCACCTCGGCGACGACCCGCTCCCGGAGGGGGTCTACGCGCCCGACGAGGCGGCGATCGTGCGCTACGCGCAGAGGTGCACGCGCATGGACGTCATCGACGACGCGACGTACGGCGCGCTGCGCGAGCACTTCACCGAGCAGCAGATCATCGAGATCTGCTTCACCGTCGGCCTGTCGAACATGATCAACCGCTTCCACGCGACCTTCCTGACGGAGGTCGACTCCACGACGCAGGAGGCGCTCGCCCCGAGCTGCCCGCTCGCCTACCCGGACGTCCCGGTCGCCGGCTGAGCGAGGCTCAGGCTCCGGACTCAGGCGACGAGACCGAGGCGGCGCAGCTCGACGGTGAGGTCGTGCGGGCTGGTGGACGCCGACATGGCCGCCTCGAGCGTCACGACGCCGTCGCGGTAGAGCTGCACGAGGTGCTGGTCGAAGGTCTGCATGCCGTAGTAGGCGCCTTCGGCGACGAGCTGGGGGATGGTCCACGTCTTGTCGGGGTCGCCGATCGCGTCGGCGATGCGCCCGGTGTTGACCGCGATCTCCATGACGACGCAGCGACCCTCGCCGTCCGCCCGCGGCACCAGGCGCTGACAGACGATGCCGCGCAGCGAGGCGGCGAGCGCGAGGCGCACCTGCTTCTGCTCGTGCGGCGGGAAGAAGTCGATGACCCGGTTGACGGTCTCGGCCGCGTCGGTGGTGTGCAGGGTCGACAGGACGAAGTGGCCGGTCTCGGCGGCGGCGAGGCCGGCCTTGACCGTCTCGTGGTCGCGCATCTCGCCGACCAGGATGACGTCGGGGTCCTGCCGCATCGCCGAGCGCATCGCGGTGACGAAGTCCTCGGTGTCGACCCGCACCTCGCGCTGGTTGACCATGCCGAGCTTGTCGAAGTGCAGCACCTCGATGGGGTCCTCCACCGTGACGATGTGCACCTCCCGGCTGGAGTTGATGTGGTCGATCATCCCGGCCAGGGTGGTCGTCTTGCCGGAGCCGGTGGGGCCGGTGACGAGCACGAGGCCGCGCGGCTCCATCGCCAGGCTTGCGAGCACCGGTGGCAGGCCGAGCTCCGTCAGCGGCACGGCGCCGACGTTCACCCGGCGGAAGACCAGCCCGTCGGAGCCGCGTGAGCGGAAGGCGTTGACGCGGAACCGCCCGATCCCGGGCACCGAGTAGGCGAAGTCGGCCTCGTTGCGGCGCGCGAACTCCTCCACCAGGTCGGACCGCAGGACCTCCAGCACCATGCGGTGCGTGTCGGCGGGAGTGAGGTCGGCCGTCTGCAGGCGGCGCAGCCGCCCGTCAATGCGGACGCGCGGCGGCGAGCCCACCTTGCAGTGCAGGTCGGAGCCGCCGGACTCCACGAGCGCCCGCAGGAAGGGCTCGATCGAGGTGCTCACGCGCTCTGCATCGGCTCAGCGGTCGTGTCGCTTGACCTGGAACACCCGACCGGGGACAGCCGTTGCACGAGCAACAACGCCCGTCGTCCGAGGAGAGCTCCGTGCCTGCCGTGACCGCCGATCCCCTGTCCCTCCCCCGCGTGCCCCGCGCGGGCCTCGGCGACGTCGAGCGCCCGGTCCTGGGCGTCACCACGGCGCCCCGGGGGTTCGAGGGCGAGGGCTTCCCGGTCCGCCGGGCCTTCGCCGGCGTCCGTCCCGAGCATCTCGACCCGTTCATCATGATGGACCAGATGGGCGAGGTGGAGTACGCGCCCGGCGAGCCCAAGGGCACCTCCTGGCACCCGCACCGCGGCTTCGAGACCGTCACCTACATCATGGACGGCGCCTTCCAGCACCAGGACAGCTCCGGCGGCGGCGGCCTCATCAGCGACGGCGCGACGCAGTGGATGACCGCCGGCGGCGGCATCCTGCACATCGAGACGCCCCCGGTCGAGCTGGTGAAGAGCGGCGGGCTGTTCCACGGCGTGCAGCTGTGGGTCAACCTGCCCGCCCGCGACAAGATGACGACCCCGGCGTACCAGAACCTCGAGGGCGAGCAGGTCGTGCTGCTGGCCTCGGAGGACGGCGGCAGCCTGCTGCGGCTCATCGCGGGCGACCTGCCGACCGGCGGCGGCGGCGCCGTCCGCGGCCCGGGCGCCACGCGAACGCCGATCACGCTGCTGCACGCGAGCGTGACCCCGGGCTCGCGGCTGTCCCTGCCGTGGCGGCCGGACTTCAACGCCCTGGTCTACGTGCTGTCCGGCGACGGCACCGTCGGGGCGGGCAGCCAGCTGTCCCCGGCGCTCGGCCAGGCCGCGCCGGTGCGGACCGGGCAGACCGCCGTCCTCGGCGCCGGCGACCGGCTGACGATCAGCGCGGCGGCGCTCCAGGAGTCGCGGCACAGCGCCCTCGAGGTGCTGGTGCTCGGCGGGCAGCCGCTCCGCGAGCCGGTCGCGCAGTACGGGCCGTTCGTCATGAACACGCGCGAGCAGCTGCAGCAGGCGGTCGCGGACTACCAGTCCGGCCGGTTCGGGCAGATCCCGGCCGACGCGCTCATGCCGCACACCGGCCGGTAGGTCAGTCCGGCTCGCCCTCGGCGAGCAGGCGGGCCATCCAGGCCTCGACGTCGTCCGCGGACCGGGGCAGCGCCGCGGACAGGTTGCGGCAGCCGCCGGCGGTGACCACCACGTCGTCCTCGATGCGGACGCCGATGCCGCGCAGGTCCTCGGGCACGGTGAGGTCGTCGGGCTGGAAGTACAGGCCGGGCTCGACCGTGAGCACGTAGCCCGGCTGCAGCGCGCCGTTGCGGTACTGCTCGTCGCGCGCGTGCGCGCAGTCGTGGACGTCGATGCCGAGCATGTGGCTCACGCCGTGCAGCGTGTAGCGGCGGTAGCGCTGGTCGTCCTCGGCGAGCGCGGCCTCGGCGTCGTCCAGGACGCCGAGGCGCTGCAGCCCGTGCGCCAGCACCCGCATGCACGCCCGGTGGGGCTCGAGGAAGTCCGCGCCGGGACGGCAGGCCGCGAGCCCCGCCTCCTGGGCCTGGTGGACGAGCTCGTACACCTCGCGCTGGCGCGGGCTGAAGGTGCCGCTGACCGGCAGGGTGCGGGTCACGTCGGCGGTGTAGAGCTCGTCGCCCTCCACCCCCATGTCCAGCAGCACCAGCTCGCCGGGCCGCACCGGCCCGTCGTTGTCGGTCCAGTGCAGGGTGCAGGCGTGCGCGCCCGCGGCGCAGATGCTGCCGTAGCCGACGTCGTTGCCGTCGACCCGGGCGCGCAGGCCGAACACCCCCTCGATCCAGCGCTCGCTCGTCGCCACCGCCTGCGGCAGCGCGCGCACGACGTCCTCGAAGCCGCGGATCGTGGCGTCGACGGCGTCCTGCAGCTGGGCGACCTCGTGCTCGTCCTTGACCAGGCGCAGCTCGGACAGGAACGTGACGAGCTCGCTGTCCTTGTCCTCCTCGATGGTGAACAGCGCCTCGACCCGGGGGTCGTAGCCGCGGACGACGCGCGCGGCGCTGCCGGCGAGCTTGTCGAGCTCCTCGAGCGGGCGGGTCGGGACGCCGAGCAGCGCGCTCGTCGCCGCGAGCGTCGGGCGCGGCCCGACCCACAGCTCGCCGTACACACGGTCGGTGAAGAACGCGGGCGTGGAGCGATCCATCGACGGGGCCTGGTAGAGCACGCTCGTGCCGTCGGCCTCGACGACGAGCACGGCGTCCGGCTCGTGCGAGCCGACGAGGTGGGCGAACTCGGTCGCGGGCCGGAAGCGGTAGTCGGTGTCGTTGGCCCGCACCTTGTAGCCGCCGGTCGGGACGACGAGCACCTCGCCGGGGAAGCGCTCGGCGAGCGAACGGCGACGGGCGGCCCGGTACGGCGCCCCGGCGGCCTGCGCCGGCAGCTCCTCCTCGCGCGCCGCCCAACCGGTCGACATGAACTCGAGCAGCGCCTGCGGGCGGTCGGGGTCGTGGCTCGCCGCTCCGGGCGGGGTGTCGGCCTGCGGGTGCGGCGACGCCTCGGGCAGGTCGACCGGCTGGCCGTCCCGCGGCGCGGCCCGCTGGTCGTGTCGCTGGTCGTCTCGCTGGTCGTCTCGCTGGTCGTGGCGCGACCCGTCGCTCATGCCGCCGAGCCTACGGTGGACGGCGTGCCCCTCGTGCTGGTCGTGCTCCTGGCCGCGCTGGTCGTGGGCCGGCTGGCCGGGGGCAGCCTGGAGGGGCTCGGACGGCTGCCGCTGCGGGCCTGGCCGCTCGTGGTCGTCGCGCTGCTCGCCCAGGTCGCGGGGGCGCGCGGCGGCGGGGCGGCGTACGCCGTCGGGCTGGCCGTGTCCGCCCTGCTCGTCGCCGCCTTCCTGCTGCGCAACCGCGGGCTGCGTGGCACCGGGCTGGTCGGGCTGGGAGTGGCCGCGAACGCCCTGGTGGTGGGGCTCAACGGGGCGATGCCGGTGTCCCCCGCCGCCGCCGCCCGGGCGGGCGTGAATCTCGGCCCGGTGCTGGTCGGCGAGGACCCCCGGCACGAGTTGCTGGACGACGCGACCCGGCTGCCGCTGCTCGCCGACGTCGTCCCGGTGCCGCTGCCCGGACTGCCCCACGTCGTGAGCCCGGGCGACGTGCTCGTGGCCGCCGGGCTCGGGCAGCTCGTGGTGCTGGGCATGCGGACGGGCCGGCCC
>JALYMN010000157.1 GCA_030773675.1 Actinomycetota bacterium | reverse complement strand
CTGGTCGCCCTCGTCCGAGCCGGCGCCCGGTTCGAGAAAGGCAAGCTCGTCGAACGACCCGACACCTCAGGAGGTGAGCAGCAAGCCGCGTGACACGCCGATCCACAGGTCTTGACTATTGCTCTGCCGCACGTTGCGGATCTTGTGCAGCTGGCAGCGTTGGACGACGGGCTTGTCGAACACCTCGGTCACCGCCCGGCGCAGCGCCTTCGCGCCGTCCAGGCAGGCCAGGATCGGTCGGGTCACCTCGAGCCCGCGCTCGCCCAGCCCGACCAGCAGCTCGCGGACCAGGGTGGCGTTCTCGGTCGCGCCCTCGACCAGCGCGAGCGGAATATTCGGTGCCCCTTAGTGAGACCACGCTTATTCAGCGCGAGGATGCGGCCACATCGGGAGCAGGTCCCTCGTACTGACATGGCAACACATCTACCCCAGGGCGGCCACCGCCTGCTCCCGCCCCCGGCCGCTGGCTCCGAGGCTGTCGATCTTCGCCGCGCGGAGCCGGGGGAGGGTCAGCGCGGACCCTTGTCCCACCTCACCACGCCACTGAGCCTGCGAAGCCGCAGCCGACGCAACGCTCGCCGCCAGCTAGCGCTGATCCGTAGGGGACGCGCTGATGAGGAGGCCGCCCAGCACGCCCTCCTCGCCCACGCGGTGGTGCAACCGGACCGGTGACGATTACCGCTGCTCCACTGCGCTCGGGAAGGCCACGGCCGCGACCAGCCAGAGCACTCCGGTCACCACGAACGGGAAGAGGCCGACGAACGCCCCCAAGGGGTACAGCGCGCCGAGGATCACGAGGGGCTCGCGCCCGCGGCGGCGCGACGCGTACCACGCAGCGATCAGGCCCGGCAGCGACAGTGCCGTGTAGACGAACAGGAGGCCCACCAGGTACCGCAGCGGTACGGGCGGCCCCTCCTGTGCCCACCACACAACCTGGACGATGCTGAGCATCATGACGACCCAGCCCAGCCGCTGCCGGAAGCGAAGCGGTGCACGTGCAGGTGTGCTGGCCACAGCCGGGTCCCCTCCAGCGACAGCGGCGGGCGGGCTCCTTCCCCAGCGCCAACCGCTGGCGGACTACGTCCGTCGGGACCTCGACCCCTGTGCCGAAGGAGCATGACGCCCCCTGCGAAGGGTCACTAGCACTACCCCATCCTAGCGACCCTTGCTCGCTAGGGCACGGACACTTGAGCCGAGTTTTCAGCGGGCGTAGCGTCTGTATCGTCTCGTCCCACGGAGGCGCATCAGCCGCCTCACCAGCCACGATGGGTGGCACAACCCCAGCGGGTGACCGCCGGGACTCGGCGCAGCGGATGGCGAGGGTCGGCCGCCCTGACCGGGAGTCCCTGCGGGAGCCTGCACGAGATCCCCCGCAGGGACTCGTCGTGGTGCCCACAGACCTCGGCGGTCCGAGGCGGAGCCTCTGTAGAAGTTCGCTGAACAATCTGGGTGTCGCGGCCTCTGGTGGCGCTCGCGGCCGGGATGATCGTCTGGTGCAGGGGCGTAGTGATCCGCAGCGGGAGCTGCTGGACGTCGAGGCGGTCGCGGGGCATCTGTTGCCGTCGGGTGGGGTGTTTGGGTTCCTGGCGGCGCATCGGGACGAGGTGTTCCCGGACGCGATGTTCGCGGACCTGTTCCCCTCCGGGCGGGGCCGGCCGAGCCTACCCGCGCCGGTGGTGGCGTCGGTGCTGGTGCTTGGTGGTCTCGCTGTCCGACAAGCCGTGCAAGGTCTGCAGCACGATCACCGCGGCCATGACGTCCGCCGGCACCGCGGCCATGACGTCCGCCGGCACCGACGGCCGGCCCCGCTCGCTCGGGAACAAGTCTTGGAACATCACGTCCGGAAACAGGTCCTTGCGGTGCTCAGCCAGAAAAGCGAACACGCTCCCGGGCTTGAGCAGGTGCCCCGCCACCGACTCGGCGTCCAGCACCTCACCGCTGATCCTTCGACCGACCCTGCACACGCCCATCGTCCCGGCCCACAACAGCAAGACCGGGACGACACGCGTTGTTCAGGGGTCTCCTAAAAGCGCGGCAAGCTGTGCGCGACGGGGACGGTCCGATGGCGCTCACCCTGGACGACGGCTCGACCGTGACCGGCGACGAGCTGCTCATCGCGGCCGGGCGGTCGTTCAACACCGACGACATTCGGGCTGGAGTCGGTCGGCCTGCCGCGGGGTGGGCCTTGCAGGTCGACTACCTGCTGCGGGTCACGGGCGTGGCAGGTGTCGGTCGATCTTCTCGCCCTGATGGGCGGGTGAGCGGGTCCTGGTGCTCCAGCATGCCGTTGTCGGGGTAGGTCGCGTCGAGCAGCAGAAAGGTCGTCTGGAGTTGCCGGACCACGTCGGCGTCCTGTTCGCTGCCGACGAGGGCCAGGAGCAGCGCCGCGACCCGTTCCATCTCGTCGACCATCTGGAGTAGCGCTTCTGGTTCCAGGTCCGCGGCGTTCCAGGGACAGCCCAGCATCTGTTCGAGAGGGCAGCCGGTCGTTCGCGACAGGAGTCTGAGGGGGCTTGGTCACCGGCACACGTGCCGGTGAGCACGCCGACGACGTCGACCCTGCCGGCGGCTGGCAAACACGCACTACCGGCGCGCCACCACGCCACGCTCGGCTCCGATGAACGGTCGAGGAACCATGACCTGCGGTCGAGCGATCGAACCGTGGCGTCCCCTGACCACTGTGGGCACCGAGCCGGCGGGCGGCTAACGGCACGACGCAACGCCGCCACGACCGGTCCGCGGCATGAGCGGACGTCGCCCGCTGCCCACCACCGCACTCGACTACGCGAGCGTGCGCTGTCAAGACGAGCGGGATCAGCCCACAGTGAGCGTGATCTTCTTCATGACGATCTTCTCGCCGTCCTTGACCGGGAGGTCGGCGCCCTTGACCTTCGGGAACTCGTAGGTGCCGAGGGTGCTGTCGTCGACATGGAGCATCGGCCAGAACGCGCCGCTGGTGACCGGCTTGTCGAAGCGCACGACGAGCTTGTCGGTGGTGCCCTTCTTGACCTGCGCGACGCCCACGACAGGGCCCGGCTTGCCGTCGAGGTCCATGTGCACGCCGATGAAGCCCTGGTCCACGCCGTCGAGCTCGACGCTGGCCACGCTGAGGGTGGTGCCGTCGCCGGTCTGGTCCTTGGCGGAGACGGTCCCGGAGGCCTTGGAGGCGGCGCTGTCGTGGCCGGCGCCGTGGCTCTCGGAGGCCGCGGCTGCAGGTGCTGCGGGCGCTGCGGTGTCGTTGGAGCCGCCGCACGCGGACAGGCCGGCGGCCAGAGCGAAGGTGAGTGCGAGGGGGCGGAGGGTACGGACGGTCGGGCGGAACGGGTTCATGGTCTCTCCTGGTCAGCGGACGGTGAGCGTGCCGTGCATGGACGGGTGGATCGAGCAGATGAAGGCGTAGGTGCCGGGCTTGGTCGGCGCGGTGAACGTGCCGGGCTCGGTCTTGTCGAAGCTCCCGGTGTCGAAGGAGCCGTCCTCGGCGGTGACGGTGTGCGGCTCGTCATCGCCGTCGAGGACGCGCACCAGCTGTCCGGGCGAGACGGTGATCGGGGTGAAGGTGTAGTCCTCCACCAGGTAGCCGTCGTCCGGGACCGGAGCGGCGGCGGGGCTGGTCGGCTCGTCGGAGCCGCAGCTGGACAGGGCGAGGGCGGCCACCGCGGCGGCCGGGACGAGCAGGGACAGGCGCATGTGGAGGTACACGGACGAGCGCGGCCGTCGGTTCAGATGAACCGGCAGGTCCTGGCGCCCGTGTTTCAGGGGGAGGCCGTTGCCGGCCGTACGTCCGCGCGAGGAGCGTCATGTCCAGCGTCCCGGTCCTGCTCGCGCGTCTGGTCGCGGTGGCCGCGCTCGTGGTGGTGGCTGTCGTCCACCTCCGGCTGGCGCCGGGCTACGCCCTGATCGGGGAGCAGGTCACCCAGGGCGACCTGTTCCGCGCACAGGCCCTCGTGTGCGGCCTCGTCGCCATCGCCCTGCTGCTGCGTCCCCGCCGGCCGGTCTGGTTCGCAGCGGCCGCGGTCGCGCTGGCCTCGCTGGTCGCCGTCGTCCTGACGACGTACGTGGCCGTGCCCGCGCTCGGGCCGTTCCCGCGGGTCTTCGAGCCCGTCTGGTACGGCGAGAAGGTGCTCGCCGCTGTCGCGGCCGCTGCCGGCCTGGCGGCCGCGCTGTTCGGGGCCCTGCGGTCCGGAGCATCCGACGGCAGGCGGCGCACGCCGGCACGGGTGGCGTCGTGAGACGCGCTCCGACGCAGGCCGACGCGGATGCCGAGCTCGTCCGGCTGCTGCACGCGGAGCACGCCGGGGCGGTGTACGCCTTCTGCGTGCGCTGGACCGGCGACGCGCAGCGCGCGGAGGACGTGGTGCAGGAGGTGTTCCTGCGGGCGTGGCGCAACCTGTCGACGGCCGACCTGCAGACCCGGCCGGTCCGGCCCTGGCTGCTCGCCGTCGCGCGCAACCTGCTCACCGACCTGCACCGTGCGCAGGGGAGCCGACCGCAGCTCGTCGACGACGCGGGGCTGGCACAGGTGCCCGCACCGGACGAGCTCGACCGCGCGGTCGAGTCCTGGCAGGTCGCTGCGGCCCTGCAGCGCCTGTCGCCCGAGCACCGGGAGGTCCTGGTGCACAGCCACTGGATGGGGCGCAGCGTGGCCGAGACCGCAGCGCTGCTCGGGGTTCCGCCCGGGACCGTGAAGTCCCGGACGTACTACGCGCTGCGGGCGCTCCGGCTCGCATTCGAGGAGACAGGAGTGGGCGGGTGACCCGGCACGAGGACCTGCAGCGCTCCCTCGGCTCGTACGTCTTCGGGTCGCTGGACCCTGCCGAGCGGACCGAGCTCGAAAGCCACCTGGCGACCTGCGCGCCGTGCCGTCAGGAGCTGGCCTCGCTGGCTGGGCTGCCCGGTCTGTTGGGACGCCTGTCGCTGCAGGAGGCGACGGGCAGCGACCTGCTGCCGCCGCCCTCCCTGCTGCCGCGCGTACTCGCGGCGGTGGAGTCCGAGCGCGGCGGGCGACGGCAGCGGCTGCGCCGCTGGCAGGCCGCCACCGCAGCCCTGGCCGTCGCGGCGGCCGCCGCCGCGGTGCTGGTCCTCGCACCGGACCTCACCGGCCCTGCTCCCCGCTCCCTCGTCGCGGCCGCCGGCGTGCCGGCGAC
>JALYMN010000156.1 GCA_030773675.1 Actinomycetota bacterium | reverse complement strand
ACTGGTTGACCGGCGTGAGGTTGCGGTAGCCGGCGCTCCACGCCTGCTCGTAGGTGTCCTTGAAGACGAGGAACTCCAGCTCGGTCCCGACGTAGGCGGTCAGCCCCGCGTCGGCCAGCCGCGCGGTGTGCCGGGCCAGGATCTGCCGCGGCGAGGCGACGACGGGGCTGCGGTCCTCCCATTCCAGGTCGGCGAGCACCAGGACCGTCCCCGCCTGCCAGGGCACGGGTCGCAACGTCGTCAGGTCGGGCCGCAGCACGAAGTCGCCGTAGCCGCTCGACCACGACGACATCGCGTAGCCGGCCACGGTCGTCATGTCGACGTCGACGGCGAGCAGGTAGTTGCAGCCCTCGGTGGCGTGGTCGAGGACGACGTCCAGGAAGTACCGGGCGTGCAGGCGCTTGCCCTGCAGGCGGCCCTGCATGTCCGTGAGGGCGACCAGGACGGTGTCGACCTCGCCCGCCTCGACCTGCCCGCGCAGGTCGTCCACCGTCAGGACCGGTTCTCGGGGGTCAGACACGAGGCAGGACCCTAGGGGCCGGTCGATCCGGGCCACAAGGCGATCCAACCGCCGTCACGCGATCGGCTGCGGGCCGCTCCCGCCACCGGTGCGCGTAGCCGGCGCTTCCGCGGAAGCGCCGGTCAGCCGGCCACGGGAACCCGGGCCTCGGCGGCGAGGCGTCGGACGAGGTCTCGGTTGCCCATGAGGACCCCGATCGCGAAGCGGAGATCCATGTGGTCGTAGCGCTCCTGGAGCCCGTCCGGCAGTGTCGGTTCCCCGTCGGGGAAGAGGACCCGGCCGAGTCCGACGGCTCCACGTACCGGTCTCGGCGAGGGAGCCCGCCCGATTGCGGTGGGGCGCCCCGGTCGCCGTTCCGCCGGGCGCGCGGCCCGCTGAGGGCGACGGGGTCCAGGGGGTCGGGGCGAGCCGGGTCGGCGGCGCAACGCCCGGCCGGGCGGCCGACCGCTGGGGCCGTCTCGGCCCACCGGAGGTGCCCCGGTGGGCCGTCGGCCAACGACCTCGTCGATGGGATGCACGCCGACGAACGAAGTCGAGCCGTCGTTGTCGGCGGTCGCCGCCGGGTCGGCCCCGGCCAGCCCTACGGTGAACGCCGCGTCGGCGGTGGCCCAGACGCTCCGCCCGTCAGGCGTCACGACGATCAACCGACCGTTGTGCCGGCTCAGGACGAGGCCGTGGTCGTGCACCAGGCCGTGGTCGGCGTCGCAGAGCAGGACCAGGTTGGCCAGTTCGGTCCGGCCGCCGAACAGCCAATGCCGCATGTGATGAGCGTGCAGGCGCTCGGGGCGGGTCTCCGGGCAGCCGGGACGCGCGCAGCCGCCGTCGCGGCGAAGCAGCGCCCGGCGCTGAGCGTGGGTGGCGCGGCGCTTGCGCCGCCCGACGGCGAGGGGCTCCCGGCCCTTCTCCAGCATGACCAGCGCGGTGGCCTCGCAGAGCATGCGGCGGGCCTGGGCGCCGGTGATCGCGGGCCCACCTTCGAAGTGCGCACGCCCGGCCGCCGTGTCGTCGGCCAGCACGTCGGCGTCGACGTGCACCACGACCTCGCGACGTGGCGGGTCGCCCGGCCGGCGATCCATGGTCACACGGGCCTCGGCCAGTGCAGCCAGGGCGGCGATGCGCCGTGCCGCTGTGCGCTCGCGGGCCAGGCCGGCCGCCTCGTCCTCAAGACACCGCTCGGCGACGGCACGGTCCACCTGGCCGCCGGCGACGCGGATCTCCTCGTGCCGGGCTCGGGCCTTCTTGTTCTGCGCCCGTTCTCGGCGGGCCTCGCGTTCCGCCAGCGAGTCGATCCGGGACAGGAGTGGGGTGCCCTCTTCGATGCGCATGCGGACCTTGAGGGTCAGATAGCCCTCGTCGTCGGTCCAGTGCTCGAAGGACCGCCCGTCCTCGGGCCGCCGCTCGCCTCGGAGATCTTCGTCGTCGACACGACGCCAGGCGCGGCAGAACCGCTCCGTCTGCGACGCCGTGGCCGACATCGCGAACTCCAGCAACGCAGCTTCGCAGTCGGGGGCCGCGATGCGAGTCAGCGCACGGACCTTGGCGTATGACAGTTGGCCGGCACCGAACGCGGCCCGGATCATCGGCAGACCGCGCAGCGCCCGTGCGACCCGGACGTGCTCGCGCGCGGTGACGGGGGCCATCCCGCACTGCCACGCCAGCCAGTGGGCGCAGGAGTTGATGCCAACTCCGTGCCAGCCGCCGCGCTCGTCGAACTCCGCCACCAGCAACAGCCAGGCCGCGGTCGCTGCCGCGAGCCGCACCGCCCCGGCTGTGATGGCGCGGGCCAGGTGGGGCAACGGCGAACCGAAGCGGTGATCCTTGTCGTGCTTCGAACTCATGTTCGGAAGCTAGGCGGCACCACTGACAAAACCGCTGCTCATCGAGCCGCCGCGCTTCCGCGGAAGCGTGGGAAGCCACCTGGTACCGCGTCAAGGAACGCTCACGCTGGACACGTCTTCGGACGTCGTCTTGGTCGACGGGGTGCGTGGCGGAGGCGCGCGCTTCCGCGGAAGCGTTCGCCTGACACCGGAGGGCCCAGACCTGGGTCACGGCGCCCTCCTGCGTCCGGGACCGGCCCACGTCGGACGCCGTCCTCGCAGACGGTCGTGCTTCGACCGGGCGACCGGCGTCCTCGCCCGCTTGACCTGCGACGGTGCGACCCACCACCCTGACCGCCGCACTGAGTTCGTCGACTGCCTCGCGTCCAGTGGGCCGTCGTCCGCCCCCGTCCCGGGAGACGCCATGTCCACACCCAGCCGCGCAGGGCCGCACCGCAGCCGCGCACCGCCTCGGGCGTCACCTACGCCCATGCGGAGGCCGGCTACTTCGACAAGCGGGGCCTCACCCGCACGGCCGGCTTCTGGGGGCTCTGGGGGCTGGGGGTCGCCGCGGTCATCTCCGGGGACTTCTCCGGCTGGAACTTCGGCATCGGCGGCGCCGGCTGGGGCGGCTTTCTGATCGCCACGCTCATCGTCACCGCGATGTACGTGGCGATGATCGCCAGCATCGGCGAGATGTCGGCGGCCATGCCGCACACCGGGGGTGCCTACTCCTTCGCCCGCTCGGCGATGGGGCCCTGGGGCGGCTTCGTCACCGGACTGGCCGAGACGATCGAGTACGTGGCGACCACCGCCGTGATCGTGTACTTCTCCGGCCAGTACGCCGACAGCATCACCGACAGCCTCTTCGGCCTGTCCATGCCCGCCTGGGTCTGGTGGGTCATCCTCTACGCGGTCTTCCTGCTGCTCAACATCGCCGGCGCCGAGCTCTCCTTCCGCTTCGCCCTCGTCGTCGCCGTCTTCTCCCTCGCGGTCATCGCCCTGTTCGCAGTCATGGCGCTGTTCTCCGGCGCCCTGGACTTCGGCAAGCTCTTCGACATCGAGCCCACCGCCGGCAACAGCACCTTCGTGCCGTTCGGCTGGTGGCAGGTGGTTCTGGCGATGCCCTTCGCCATGTGGCTCTACCTCGGCATCGAGGAGCTGCCGCTGGCCGCCGAGGAGTCCCACATGCCGGCCCGCGACATCCCCCGCGCGGGGATGTGGGGGATGGCGACGCTGATCGTCAGCGGCGGGCTGGTGCTCGTGCTCAACCCGGCGGTCGTGGGGGCCTCGGCGATCGGCGAGGCCGGGGAGCCGCTGCTCGACGGCTTCCGCGCGATCCTGCCCAACAGCGACGTCGCCGCGATCCTGTCGGC
>JALYMN010000155.1 GCA_030773675.1 Actinomycetota bacterium | reverse complement strand
GTACGTGGCCAGCAAGCTGGCGGAGGCACGCACCAGCGCTGGCACGGAGGCCGATCCGGATGGGGTGGAGGCCGACACGCTCACCGAACTGATTGCCGAGGCCGAGGGACGCAGTGGAGCGCGCGGTGGCTGGGGCTGTGTGCCCGACGCTGGTGGGCAGCGCTACGACGTGTGTCCGATCCCGATGAGCGATCCGGCGATGGTCCCCGCGCCCGCTGCCCGACGCCGCCCCAGTTGGCGTGTGCTTGTCCTCGCCGCCGTCGTGCTCGCAGGTGGGCTTGGCTATAGCATGCTGCTCCTTCAAGGTCAGCCGGCAGGCGTAGCGGTGGCAACGGGTGCGGCTGCAGGTGCGGTGCAGTCTGTCGCGGTGAGGGGACGCGCCGCCAGCGAGAGTCCGGCGAACGGCACCACAGCGCCTAACGGTGCGCCCACGCCCACGCCGTTAGGCGATATCTGGGAGGCGCCGGAGGATGGCGGGCGCCCGACCAGTCTGGAGCTGGTGCGGGACACGACCTTTGTGCTGCCGATTGATGCCGTGCCCGGTACCCTCGGCGCGGCCTGGGTACCACCGCTCACGCCGGGCCGTGCGGCCTGGTTGGATGGCTCACGCGTCAATCTCGTGCTGTGCCTGGCGCCCGCCGACCATGGGCTGATTACCGCTGCCACCGCAGGCGACCACCTGACTCTGCGCGTCGCCAACGGGGAAACCCGCGTGTATGTGGCAGCAGCTCCACGCGTGGTGGGACGCCAGCAGCGGGAGGTGCTCGACCAACGCCACACCGGCCTGACCCTCGTCGCGTGTGGGGCGGACGGCAACGACCGCCAGGTACTTGTCGCCGCGCTCGCAGACCTACCGGAAGCGGCAGAAAGGAGCGCCACGACCCCCAGACCATGATGGTCGCTGCGGGGCATGGTGCCGCGGCCCAGCCCCGCACGCTGTTCGTTTGTCGGCGGCATGTCTCGGATGGAGGCATGCCCACGCAACCTATTGGCAAGAAAGGACCAGTTGTATGGATTTCGCAGGTGCCATTGGTGATCGGATCACCGCCTTTACGGAGGGCCTCGCCGGGCTGGCCCCGATGATCGCCGCCCTGTCGCTCACAATTATCGCGATCGCGCTGATGCTCAGTCCCGCCGCGCGCGAGTGGGCGATGGAGAACCGGCGGCTGGCCGCGCCGGTCATTTTCGGGCTGCTGATGATTGGCCTCATTCCCGCCTTTGTCGCGGCGATTGGCTAAGCCCATGAGTTACGTCGAGCTAGAACAATTTCTGGATCGGGGATCTATCCGCGCCTGGTGGGGCCTGTCGTGGCGCACCTTTTTCGGCTGTGCCGGTGGCGCCGTCCTCGGCCAGCAGCTTGGGGCGGTGCTGTGGGGCGCGAGTACGGCGGGCGTCGCGCTGACCACGCTGCTTGGCGCGGCGCTCGGCCTCACGCTGCTGCTGAAGCGGCGCGGTGTGATTGTCTGGCAGCGGCTCCTGGTCCTCATCATCTTTGGGCTGCGCGCCGTCCGCCGGCAGACGCTGCTTGACGGTCGCCAGCTCGCAGCGGTGCTGGACGAGGGGGTGAGCGCGCCACCGCTGCAGGTCCGCGTCCACCCGCCGACGGAACCGGACGCCACCCCCGCGCCCGCTGCCCTACGCGACGGAGCGACACCATGATCAGCTTGCGCATCACGCCCTTGCCGTCCTCTCCGCGCAGCGGTGCCGATGCCGCCGCGCTGGAAGAGCAGTATGCCAACTATCTCGCCACGCTGAGCGGTCCTTGGCGCTGTCTGTCGTGGACTCGCCGCTGGTCCTTCCAGTCACTTCGGCACACGCTCAATCGCCGCACCGCTCAGCTCGATGCAGCGGGCGAGGCCGAGCGCTGGCGGTGGCGCTGGACCAAACACTATCGCCGCGTGTACGACACGCTGGAGCAGGTCGAGCCCTTGCTCACGATCGAGCATTACCTGCTCTACCAGCCGGCCACTCCGCTCAGCCCCGCGGTGCTCGCCAACACCATTCAAGAACAGTTTCTGCTCCCGGC
>JALYMN010000154.1 GCA_030773675.1 Actinomycetota bacterium | reverse complement strand
CAGCAGCGCCTCGAGGGCCCCCGGGTCGCGCTCGACGGGCAGCACCTGGTGCACCGCCGCGAGGAACTGCCGGGCGGGCAGCTCGCCGTCGCGCAGGGCGTCCCACAGCGACGCCGCGCACAGCGCGCGGGCCAGCGGGTCCGCCAGCGCGCCGAGGTGGGCGACGACGGTGACGAGCGAGCGCGCGTCGAAGCGGGTGCGCGCGAAGGTGAGGTCGCCGTCGTTGAGCAGCAGCAGGTCGGCCGGGGCGGCGCGCACGGTCGTGCGCGCGCCGGTCACGAGCACGGGCACCTGCTCCTCGCGCACGAGCGCCCCGTCGCGCAGGGCGTAGCGGCCGAGCGCCGTGCGGTGCTCGCGCAGCACCGGCGAGTCCTGGACGACGACGACGGTGCCGTCGTCCTGCACGACCGGTCGGAGCACGCTCGTGCCGGGAGTGCGCAGCCAGTCGTGCGCCCAGGCCTGCAGGTCGCGGCCGCACTCCTGCTCCAGCGCCTCGAGCAGGTCGGCGAAGGAGGTGCTCCCCCAGGCGTGGGCGCCGAGGTAGCGGCGGACGCCGGCGAAGAAGACATCCTCGCCCAGCGCGACGGCGAGCTGCCGCAGGACCGACGCGCCCTTGGCGTAGCTGATGCCGTCGAAGTTCAGCAGGGCGCTGCGGTTGTCGGCGACCGGTCCGCTCACCGGGTGGGTCGTCGGCGCGGCGTCCGCCCGGTAGCCCCAGGCCTTGCGCGAGACGCAGAAGTCGGTCCACGTGCCCTCGAAGCCGGTGGCCCGGTCGACGGTGAGATGGCCCAGCACCTCGGCGAACGACTCGTTGAGCCACAGGTCGTCCCACCAGCGCATGGTGACGAGGTCGCCGAACCACATGTGCGCCATCTCGTGCGCGACGACCACCGCCCGGGTGCGCCGCTGGGCCTGCGTGGCGCGGGAGCGGTGGACGAAGTCCTCGCTGAAGGTGACGGCGCCGGGGTTCTCCATCGCCCCGTGGTTGAACTCCGGGACGAACAGCTGCTCGTAGGTGTCGCCGAACGGGTAGGCGCGCCCGAACAGCTCCTGCTGCAGGGCCAGGCACCGCTCGGTGACGTCGAACAGCTCGTCGGCGTCGGCGTCGAGGTGCTCGGCGAGCGACCGTCGGCACCACAGGCCGAGCTCGAGCCGCTGCTCCCCCGCCTGCGCGCTGCGCCGCACGCCGTGCCACGGGCCGGCCGACACGTGGACCAGGTACGTCGCGACCGGCGGCGTCGGCGTGAACGTCCAGCGCCGGCCCGCGCGCGTGCCTCGGCAGTTGGCCACGACGGTCCAGCCCTCCGGCGCGGTCACCGTGAGCCGGACCACCGCCTTGAGGTCGGGCTGGTCGAAGCAGGCGAACACCCGCTGCGCGTCGTCGAGGAACGACTGCGACCACAGGTAGACGGCGCCGTCGGCCGGGTCGACGAACCGGTGCAGCCCCTCGCCGGTCCGCGTCGTCGCGCAGCGCGCGACGACCCGCACCTCGTGCGCGCCCGCGTCGAGCACCAGCGGGAGCCGGTTGCCCGCCGCCGGCCCGAGCGCCTGCCCGTCGAGGGTGGCCTCGCGCAGCTCGCCGTCCAGCTCGAGGAAGGTCTCGCCCGCGCCGCTGGTGAAGCGGACCACCGACGTGCTCGTGAACGAGGCGACGCCCTGCGGGTCGTCGCCGAGGTCGAGCGCGACGTCGTACGACGCCACGTCGAGCAGCGCCGCGCGCCGCCGCGCCTCGTCCCGGGTCAGGTTCCGCACGGCCGGAACCGTAGGCCCGGGCACCGACAGTACGGGCGCGGGCTCAGCGGCCGACCACCGCCGCGAGCCGCTCGGCCACCGCGCGGGCCTGCTCGTCGGTGCCGGCCTCGACCATGACCCGGACGACGGGCTCGGTGCCCGAGGGGCGCAGCAGCACCCGGCCGTCGCCCGCCAGGGCCGCCTCCTCGGCGACGACGGCGTCGAGCACGTCGCGCTCCTGCGCGCGCGACCGATCGGCGCGCACGTTGACGAGCACCTGCGGCAGCACCTGGACGACGGCGGCGAGCTCGGCGAGCGGACGCCGGGTCGCCGCGACCCGGCCCAGCAGCGCCAGGCCGGTGAGCAGCCCGTCGCCGGTGGTGGCGGCGTCGAGGAAGACAACGTGCCCGCTCTGCTCCCCGCCGAGGGCGTGGCCGCCGGCGCGCATCTCCTCCAGCACGTAGCGGTCCCCGACCGCGGTCTGCACCACCTCGAGGCCCGCGGCCCGCATGGCCTGCACGAAGCCGAGATTGCTCATCACCGTCGCGACGACGGTGCGCGTCGGCAGCCGGCCGCGCTCGTCGAGCCCGAGCGCGCACACGGCGAGGATCTTGTCGCCGTCGACGACGGCGCCGGC
>JALYMN010000153.1 GCA_030773675.1 Actinomycetota bacterium | reverse complement strand
GCCGCGCTACTGCGTCTGGCGTCGTGCGTGCTTATCGAGGCCCACGACGAGTGGCAAGACAGCGACCGGCGCTACCTGTCCGAGGAGTCCATGGCCCTGCTCAACCCGCCCGCACCGACCGTCCTCGAGCCCCGCCGCAACTCCCCGGACGAGGTGATGGACCAGCACGCCCTGCAAACGGCATAGTCACCGCTCAACGCGAAGCAGCACGCGACGAGCTAAACCACACCCTGGGACGCGATCGAGGGCCGGCGCGCGGGCCTTCAGCGGGCAGCCAGGTCCGTCGGGTGGACGACTCGCGCGCCGGCCTGTAAGAGCGCCCCGAGCAGGTCGGCAGTTCCCCACCACTCGATGACATTCCCCTCGCGGAAGCGCAGGAAGTGGAAAGCCGCCCGCCTGCGCGGCGCGATCCCGGGCCGCGCTGCGGATCGCGTCGCGCCGGGTCCGGAGCAGCTGGCGCTGCGCCGGGTGGTGACCCGCCTCGAACCTCAGCGTCCGTCCCGTCGCGGGCACCCCGGCCAGGCTGCCACCATGAGTGCCCTCATAGCGCACTCGGCCTGCGATCATGTCGCCTTCGGGCGTTCACGTCCTCAACGGTCGCCCGCAGATCAGGAAGCGACGTGCGCGCCGCCCTCAACCACTGCTTCAACCCGTCAGGGCCACTGGCCTGCTCCGGCATCGGGTTGTGGTCCACGAACTCCGGCGCAAGAAGATCGTCCAACACCGACTCGTCACCGCTAGTGATCGCCGACATCAAGCGCCCGTAGGTCCGCGCGGTAGCCGCCGTGCCAGCGGTGTCACCCGGCATCGGCTCAGCGTCCACCCGGCCGGCAGAACGCCGGGGCCGCCCCGCGTCGATCTCAAGATCCGGTGACAGAGTTCTGCGCGCCACTTGGTCACACCTGCTCAACGGTCGGCTCCCGGAACCGTTCTGCCGCGGCCATTCGGTCTCCTGCAGCGCGCGGTCGACGTTGCTGCGGGACTGTCGGGACGAGGACGGGACCTCCGCTCCGCCTGGGACGATCCTGGCATCCGTCCTCCCGGGACGGGACGAAGAACGGGGCAGGACCGGCGTGCCACCGGAGGCCCGCCGGTAGGAGCGAGCCTTCAGCAAGGACAAGGGCGGCCGAGCCGCCAAGAAGCCCAAGGCGACCAAGAACATCAAGGTCACCGGTCAGGCGCCTTCGCCCGGCAGCGCCTCACCGGCCGGGATGCTCGTGTTGCGGTGCGCTCTCAGCCGACCCGGCGCACGTCAGGACCTGCGGCGGCCGGGTCGCGCAGCTCATAGAAGCGCCAGAAGCCGAAGTCCTCGATCGGCAGCACCGACAGCGCACCCAGTCCGGCCTGCTCGGCGTAGGCGCGCACAGTGCTCTCGCGCATGACCGTGCCCGTGCCGGCGCTGCCCGGGTGGGCCATCCCGTCCGGCAGGCAGATGAGCAGGCTGAAGCCGTACATCAACCGCTCGAGCAGGTCGCCGTTCGGCTGGAACTCCGCCGCGACCGCCTCGTCCATCACCACCACCGCACCGCCGGGCCGCAGCGCGCGCCCCGCCGCCGACAGCACCTCGACCGGGTACGGCATGTCGTGCAAGCACTCGAAGGCGAACAGCACGTCGTACTCGCCCTCTGGCAGCCCCGCCGCGTCGGTCTGCATCACGCGCACCTGTCCCTCGAGCCCGCCGGAGCGGACGTTCGCCTGCGCCAGTTGCACGGTGGCGGCGTCGACGTCGTAGGCGTGGACCTCCGCGGCTGGGTAGGCGCGGGCGAGCGCGATACTGGCCCAGCCGCCGCCGCAGCCGATCTCGGCGATCCTGGCGTCTGGGCGGCTGAGCGCCTCGTGCAGGTGCGGCACGGACGCCAGCGCGCCGGGCAGCACCGACTCGTACCAGGGCCGGTTCATGTCAGCCTGCGACTCCCGGGCGTCAGCACCCAATCGCGACCAGGGAACACCGCCGCCGGTGCGGTAGGCGTCCAGCAGCGCCGGCATCTGCGCCACGGGTGCGACCAGCATCCGACTTAGCGGCGCCAGGAACGCCAGGCTGGTGGGATCCGTCAGCACCTCCGCAACCGCGGACGGCAGGCGGAAGCGCGCGTCGTCCGTCACCTCGAGCAGGCCGGTCACCGCCTGCTGCTCGAGCCACTCCCGCGCGTACCGCGGCGAGGTCTGGGTACGGGCGGCCAGTTCTTCGGGCGTGGCCGGACCCTCCCCGCACAGGCTGGCGTACCAGCCGAGCCGGTCGCCGAGGTAGACCGCGAGCAGGTCCATCGCGCCGACTGCCGCCTCGAGCAGTCGCTCGGCCACGGCCTCGGCCGAGGGCGTGGCAGCAGGAGCCGGGTCACCGCCTGTCTCCGGCCGGGTCGACGTCATGGCTCCCCCCCCCGGTGCAGTGCGCTTCGCGGGTCACTGTCCTCGCCGTCAGCCAGGGTCGCAAGCACGCGTGCGCGACGCGGCGGGAGGCACGGGCCTCGAGGACCACGAGATGTGCGCGGCTACCAGCGGCACCGGTGCGCTCAGGCCGTGGTTGCGGGTGGAGTGGCCCGTCGGACCGTTTCCGGCGGTGAGCACGGCGAGGCCCAGGTAGAGGGCGGCCTCGGCGCAGGCGTGGTGCGCCCAGTCGGATGCCGTGGCGGCGAGGCCGGCGGTCAGGGCGACCAGGGCTGGGATCGACACGAGCATGGCGGCTGGCAGCCGGGTGTCGGGACGGCGCAGGAGGGCGACGCCGAGCGCGGCAACCAGGACGAAGGTGAGCACGAAGAAGATGCCGGTCACCGCCTCGACCGCGACGGGCGAGGTCGCACGCGTGCTGTGCATGGCCGTGAGGCTTGCGGAGCCCGCGCCGAGGACGCCCATGAGGCAGGCCTCATGGCGCTCGGGAGTGCGGGCGCTGGCGTCGTGGACCTCGACGCGCAGCTTGCGAGGGGTCCGCGCCAGCTGCAGGGTCACGGCGCTGTCGGCGGCGGCCTTGACGGCGTTGTCGACGGGCTCGCTGACAGCGAGGGCGGCGGTGGGGCAGGCGTCGGCGTCGCGGACGCGGTGGCAGGCGGCGCGGACGAGCTGACGAGCCAGCCGGACCGCGGTCGGATCCGAGCGGTCAGGTTGCCTCGAGCCGGCCCGTCTCGCGGACCGCGCCGCGCGTCCACGGCCCGCCGGGGCGAGTGGCCTGCACGCGGTGCTCCTTCTGTCTGGGCGGCCGGTCGGGGGGGGGCAGCGGCGGGCCGGTGTGGTCCGCCCGTTTCGGCTCGCAGGGTCACCCAAGATGGGACGCCACACATGGCTGCCGCCGACGCGGCATGGCGCGGCGCGACCGAGGGCCGCCGCGAGCGGGACCGGCTACTCGGGCGGGCACCGCCCTCGACGCCTGCGTCGACACGGGAGGCGGGCACCAGCCGACAGCCAAGCGCCGCCGTGACCAGCGCGACGCCGCCTATCTCGCCGGCGTGTGAAACGACGACCGTGCGGCGGTCGGGCGGGGTCCGCTGCGGCGGGTTGTCCGTCACGCCGCGCGCTGCCCGCCCCGTCCGGCTTACACCGGATATACCCGCGACGCGTTGGGTGAGCCGGGCCGGTTGCCGCCCCGCCCGTGCCGCTGGCCGTGCGGGCGGTGTCCCTTCTCGCCAGGCTAGTCCCGGTATGGGTACTTCGGGCTACAGACGCCCTCGGCGCCCGGGCAGGACGATGTCCGGGCGCGCGCGAGTCCTCGCGCGCCCGACCGGCCGGACGACGAGCGAGGGGGAACGCGCGGTGCCCGCGCAGCACGAAGACGCGCACGCGCGAGAAGGGCGCCTGCTCGGCGCGGTCCTCGACAAGCAGCACGTCACCGCCCCGCCCGACCTGGCCGCCATGATCGCCCGGGCCGCGGAGGCCGAGGGGCTGGCCGATCTGGCGATCTACCTGCAGGACTACGACCAGCTCGCCATGCTCCCGCTGCCGACCGGCGGCAGCAACCACGCCGAGGAGCCCATCGACGGGTCGGCCCCGGGCCGGGCGTTCGCCGGGAACACGCCGGTCGAGGTCCCCGCCGGGAGCGGCGGCACGCGGCTCTGGCTGCCGATGCTCAATGGAACAGACCGGGTCGGCGTCCTGGGCGTGACCGTCGAGAACGTCGACGACGACACCCGCCGGCTCGCGCGGCGCCTGACCGGACTGGTCGCCGAGCTGCTGGTCACCAAGGGCCAGTACACCGACCACTTCTTCCGTGTCCGCCGCCGCAAGGGCACCACGCTCGCGGCGGAGATGCAGTGGCAGCTGCTTCCGCCGCTGCTGCTGGAGACCCACCGCGTGGCCGTCGCCGGGATCGTCGAGCCTGCCTACGAGGTCGGCGGCGACGCGTTCGACTACGCGATCAACGGCGACGTGCTGCACCTGGGGATCTTCGACGCGATGGGGCACGGCCTGCGCGCCGCGACGATGTGCGCGGTCGTCGTCGGCGCCTACCGGCACGCCCGCCGCAACGGGATCGGGCTGGTCGACAAGTACGCGTGCATGGACGAGGCCGTCGCGGACCAGTTCGGCGAGGACCACTTCGCCACCGCCCAATTCGCGCACCTGGATACCGGTACAGGCCGGCTCGAATGGGTCAACGCCGGCCGCCCCCGGCCGCTGCTGGTGCGCGGCGGCAAGGTCGTTCGGTCGCTCAAGGGCACCACGACGCTGCCGGTCGGCTTCGGGGGCGACCAACCCGAGATCAACGGCGAGCAGCTTCAGCCCGGCGACCGGGTGTTGTTCCTCACCGACGGCGTCGTCGAACAGGAGGCCGCCGACGGTGACCAGCTCGGCTTCGGCCGGCTCGCCGACCACGTCGAGCGGCAGTGCGCCGCTGCGTCGACGCCGCCGAGACTGTCCGCAGGCTCGCCGCCGCGCTGATGAAGCCCGACCAGGGGTTGCGGGACGACGCGACGCTGCTGCTTGTGGAGTGGAAGGGCCGCGACGCCCTGCGCTGACCGGCCGGCAAAGGCGCGTGGACGGACGCGCCAGGCCGTGTCGCGGCGCCAACGGCGGCCACGATTCGCCGGTCGAGGGTTCGGCCCCGACGTTCGCTCATGCCGCTGACCGCGCGGCACGCCAGTCGCTCGCCGCGGCAAGCTTGCCCACGCCGCAGGTCCGCACGGTGGCGACGGTTGTGCGTGGCACCACGCATAGGGAGCACGGCGCAGTGTGGTAGCTCCGCACGCTCGGCCTGGCCGGTCAGCGGCAACGCGACGCGATCGCTCGTTGGACGAGTGCATCACACCTCGGTCGCATCGCAGGCAGCCGCGCGCGTCCGCTCGTGGCTCCCCTCTATGTCATCCCTGAAGGAGCGGGGCCGGTCAAGCCCGGTTCTCACCGTGACTGATCTTTCTTGTGGTGTCTCCGCCTGTTTTCGGGCGCGCCGAGGTGAGGCGTCGGGGTCAAGGCTCGGCCCGCAGGGCCGACCGTGGAGCGGCCGAAGGGCCTTGGCGCCGGCGCCGCTCGGTGCAGGCTGTTCGAGGCGGAGAAAGTCGGTGGGGGGCGGTGGCGACCCTCCGGGAGGGCGCGTAGGCGCGTAGATCCTTTCCCGAGCGAGAGGTGGTGCGGGGCTGTCGACTCCAGTGCGGTTCGCTGGTCAGGGCAGGCCGGAGAGGCTGCCGGTCATCCCTTCGCCACGCAGGGGTGGCATGGAGCGGTGCGACAGTGCGACCGGTCGGGGTCAATCAAGCGGGCGACCCGCCCCGAACGGGGGTCATGACACAGGGCGACCCGCGTCCCGGTCGCAGGCTGGGACTGGTCATGCGCCGAGCGCGCGGATGTGCCCGTCGCGCAGGCCGTAGAAGACGAGATGGATCAGTTCTCGG
>JALYMN010000152.1 GCA_030773675.1 Actinomycetota bacterium | reverse complement strand
TTTCGCCGGGCCGGGCCAGGATGCGCGAACGGGAGCCGATCGCCCGCGACGGTCGGGCGCCCGAGGACGCGCGTGCGCACGTCGTAGCGCACGGTGCGGCCCACCGCGCGCAGCCGCTGCCCCCGGCTGGCCGGGCTCGCGAAGCTGGTCACCGCCCGGTAGAGCGGGGGGATGCGGCGGAGCAGGCGGCGCACGGGCAGGTAGTCGACGTCCACGAGAACCTCCGGCCGTCGGGCGAGGTCCGGGCGCGGGGTCAGGATCCCGGGTGCAGCGGGCGCAGCGGGGTGCGTTCGCCCAGTGCACCTCATCGAGGTCGCCGTGGGCCAGCGCCCGGACGAACAGATCGCTCGGTGGTCCTGGCGATGTCACGTCTCGCCCTGCCGCCGGTCGTGGGGGACCAGCACGGCGTCGTCCGCGTGGTCCGCCCAGGTCTTCCCGCCCGCCCGGCCCCGGCTCTAGGGTTCGGGCCCCGGCGACGGTCCGGGACTACCGCCACTGCAGAGGAGCGGGATGAGCATCCTCGGAACACGGGTCCTGCGAGTGGAGGACCCGCTGCTGCTCACCACGGGCGGGACCTACGTCGACGACCTGCAGCACCCCCTGCTGGACGGCGCGCTGCACCTCACCTTCGTCCGTTCGCCGGTCGCGCACGCGCGCATCACGTCGCTCGACGTGGAGGCGGCGCGAGCGGCGCCCGGCGTGATCGCCGTCCTCACCGCGGCCGACCTGGGGCTGCCGACGCTGCCCGTGCTGCTGCCGCTCTACAACCCGGCCATGGGCATCCCGCTGCTGGCGTCGGACGTCGTCCGCTTCGTCGGCGAGGCGGTCGCCGTCGTGCTCACCGAGCAGGCCTACCAGGGCGAGGACGCCGCCGAGCTGGTCGAGGTGGGCTACGACCCGCTGCCGGCCGTGGTGGACCTCCAGGACGCCGCGCGCGACGAGGTCCTGCTGTTCCCCGACGCCGGCACCAACACCGTGTGCACCTTCGGCGTCCCGCACTTCTCCGACGACCTGTTCGACGACTGCGAGGTGGTCGTCTCCGAGCGCATCGTCAACCAGCGCGTGGCCGCCGCCCCCCTCGAGGTCCGCGCCGCCGCCGCGGCCCCGGACGACGACGGGCGGCTGGTGCTGTGGCTGTCGACGCAGGCCGCGGCGATGGCCCGCGCGGCCGTCGCCGCGTCCATCGGGATGCCGGTCGAGCAGCTGCGCGTCGTCACCCCGGACGTCGGCGGCGGGTTCGGCGCGAAGATCGGCTCCGACCCCGACCACGCGGTGGTGGCCGCCGCGGCCAGGGCGCTCAGCCGGCCCGTGCGCTGGGTCGAGAACCGCTCGGAGAACATGGTCGCGATGACCCAGGGGCGCGGCCAGCTGCTCACCGTCACGCTCGGCGGCCGCCGCGACGGGACGCTGCTCGCCTACCGGCTCGACGTGCTGCAGGACAGCGGTGCCTACCCCCGCCTCGGGGCGGTGCTGCCGTCGCTGACGCTGCTCATGGCGCCCGCCGTCTACGAGATCCCGAAGCTCGAGCTGCGCGCACGCAGCCTGGTCACGACGACCACCCCGACCGCGGCCTACCGCGGCGCGGGGCGGCCGGAGGCGACGCACGCCATCGAGCGGGCGGTCGACCTGTTCGCCGCCGAGACCGGGCTCGACCCGGCCGAGGTCCGCCGGCGCAACATGCTCCCGCCCTTCTCCGAGCCGCACACGACGGCCACCGGCGCGGTCTACGACACCGGCGACTACCCGGGCGCGCTGGAGCGCCTGCTCGAGGCCGCCGGCTACGACGCGCTGCGCGCCGAGCAGGCCGAGCGGCGCGCCCGCGGCGACGCGAAGCAGCTCGGCATCGGCCTGTGCGTGTACGTCGAGATCACCGGCTCGTCGCTCGAGGGGCCGCCGCACGAAGTCGCCGACGTCCAGGTCCACCCGGACGGGACGGCGACGGTGCTCACCGGCACCTCGCCGCACGGCCAGGGCCACGCCACCGCCTGGGCGATGATCACCAGCGCGGAGACCGGCATCCCGGTGGACCGGATCACCGTCCGGCACGGCGACACCGACCTCGTCCCCGAGGGTGTCGGCACCTTCGGCTCGCGCAGCCTGCAGCAGGGCGGCGCCGCGGTGCAGCAGACCACCCGGGAGCTCGTCGAGCTGGCCAAGCGCCGCGCCGCCGCGCTGCTCGAGGCCGACCCCGCCGACATCGTGCTCGACCCCGGGCGGGCGGCCGTGCACGTCGCCGGCTCGCCCGAGACCGCGGTGACCCTGGCCCAGCTGGCCGAGGACGAGCCGCTCCAGGTGCGCTCGACCTTCTCGCCGCCGGGACCGACCTTCCCGTTCGGGGCGCACCTCGCGGTCGTCGAGGTCGACGTCGCGACCGGGCAGGCCCGGCTGCAGCGGCTCGTCGCCGTCGACGACGCCGGCACCGTCGTCAACCCGCTGCTGCTCGAGGGGCAGCGCCACGGCGGCTACGCGCAGGGCATCGCGCAGGCGCTGTTCGAGGAGGTGCTGTACGACCCCGACGGCAACCCGATCACCTCGAACCTTGCCACCTACCCGTTCGTGTCCATCACCGAGCTGCCGGGCTTCGAGCCGGTCGGGATGGTCACGCCGACGCCGTACAACCCGATCGGGGCGAAGGGCATCGGGGAGTCCGGCACCATCGGCTCGACCCCGGCCGTGCACAACGCCGTCGTCGACGCCGTCGCCCACCTCGGCGTCCGTCACGTCGACATGCCGACCACGCCGATGCGCGTGTGGCGGGCCGTCCAGCGGGCTCAGCAGGCCCAGCGGGCGGCGGGAAGGGAGTCCTGATGCGGGTCGAGACGGAGGTCAACGGCGTCGTCCGCGCCGACGAGGTCGAGGACCGCACGCTGCTCGTCCACCACCTGCGCGACGTGTGCGGGCTGCGGGCGACCAACGTCGGCTGCGACACGACGTCCTGCGGCGCCTGCACGGTCCTGCTGGACGGCGAGGCGGTGAAGTCCTGCACCGTGCTCGCCGCGCAGGCCGACGGCCGGTCGGTCACCACGCTCGAGGGGCTGGCCGGCGACGACGGGACGCTGCACCCGGTGCAGCAGGCGTTCCGCGAGCACCACGGCCTGCAGTGCGGCTTCTGCACTCCCGGGATGGTGATGGCCGCGGTGGGCCTGCTGGCGGAGAACCCCGCGCCCACCGAGCGCGAGGTCCGCGAGGGGCTCGAGGGCAACCTGTGCCGCTGCACCGGCTACCAGAACATCGTGCGCGCCGTGCTCGCCGCGTCCGGCCAGCAGGTGGCGCCGTGATCCCGGCGCCGTTCACCTACCGCCGGGCCGAGTCGACCGCGCACGCCGTGGCGCTGCTGTCCGAGCACGGCGACGACGCGAAGCTGCTCGCCGGCGGGCAGTCGCTGCTGCCCGTGCTCAAGCTGCGGCTGGCCCGGCCCGAGGTGCTCGTCGACATCAGCCGGCTGGCCGAGCTGTCCTACGCCCGGGTCGAGGGCGACGAGCTCGCCATCGGCGCGGGCACGCGGCACCGCGAGCTCGTGCGCAGCGACGTCGTCCGGGCCGAGACGCCGCTGCTGGCGGCCGCGGCCGGCCACGTCGGCGACCCGCAGATCCGCTCC
>JALYMN010000151.1 GCA_030773675.1 Actinomycetota bacterium | reverse complement strand
CCGCGGGGCCGCTGAGCACCCAGCCGAGCGCCCCGAGCGCGACCGCCGTCGCGATGCCGTCGACCACAGCGATCCACCGGCGCAGGGTGAGCAGCGCGGGGTCCGGCGTGCGCCACGCCCGCGGCTGCACACCGGCCTCGACCACCTCGTCCACGCTACGCGGCGGACGGGCTCCGGGCCGACCCGCGCACGGCGACGGCGCGCGGCACGACGAGACTGCACGGGTGACAGCTGCAAGCTCCCCGCCCCGCCACTGGTGGCGCGACCGGGCCCGCCGCGACCGGGTCGCGCTCTGGGTGTTCGCGGTGCTCGGCGTCGGCGGGATCGTGCTGGCCGGCCTGCTGCAACTGGCGCAGGGGGACCAGCGGACCGTGGTCGTGACGATGGAGCGCGACGCCGGGCAGGCGGGCCGCGACCGGGTCAAGGCCGCCTGCGGCGACCTGCCGGGCGTCGGCGTCGTGCCCGACCGCGGCGACCCCGACCCGCTTCGGCAGGGCCGGCTGCCGGTGCGCTTCGACATCTCCGGCACCACCGTCGTACAGCAGGCGGCGCTGGAGCGCTGCCTCGCCCAGCACGACGACGTCGTGCGCGGCTTCCTCACCGAGAGCTGACAGAGCTGTGGCGAGCGGGACCAGCGACGCGGTCAGCCGGCCGCGTCGAGCCGGGCCAGCTCGTCGGCGGTGAGCTCCAGGTCGGCGGCTGCGGCCGAGTCGCGCACGGACTGCGGCCGGCTGGCGCCCGGGATCGGCAGCACGACCTCGGCCTGCGCCAGGTGCCAGGCCAGGCAGACCTGCTGCGGCGACACTCTGCGCTCCCGCGCGGCCTCGGCGAACGGCGCGTGCTCCTGCCCCAGAGCGGCGGCCTTGCCCATCCCGCCGAGCGGCGACCACGGCAGAAAGGCGATCCCGAGCTCGGCGCACAGCTCGAGCTCCGGCCGGCTGGACCGGAAGCGGGGCGAGAACTCGTTCTGCACCGCCGCGAGGGGGGTGATCGCCGCGGCCTCGCGGATCTGCGCCGGGTCGGCGTTGCTCACCCCGACGAAGCGGACCTTGCCCTCCGCGCGCAGCTCCTCGAGCGCGCCGACCGACTCCGCCCAGGGCACCTGCGGGTCCGGCCGGTGGAACTGGTACAGCCCGACGGCCTCGACGCCGAGCGCGCGCAGCGACGCCTCGCACGCGGTCCGCAGGTGCTCCCGGCTGCCGTCGAGCGCCCAGGAGTCGTCGGGCGGGCGGGTGTGCCCGCCCTTGGTGGCGACCAGCACCTGCGAGGTGTCGCCGCCGTAGGTCGCGAGCGCTCTCGCCACCAGCCGCTCGTTGTGCCCGACCTCGCCGTGGCCGAGGCAGTAGGCGTCGGCGGTGTCGATGAGCGTCACGCCGGCGTCGAGCGCCGCGTGCACGACGCGCACGGCGTCGTCCTCGTCGGGCCGGCCCTCGACCGACAGCGGCATGGCGCCGAGCCCGATCGCGGACACGGGCTGCTCGGTGGTGCCGTCGGAGATGCGCCGCGCCTTCACCCGGCGCGCCGTACCCGGGCCGGGGAGCTGTAGACGTTCATCGACGCGCCGCGGAGGAACCCCACGAGGGTCATGCCCGCCTCCTCGGCCAGGTCGACCGCGAGGCTCGACGGCGCGCTCACCGCGGCGAGCACCGGCACCCCCGCCATCCACGCCTTCTGGGTGAGCTCGAACGACGCGCGGCCGCTGACCAGCAGCACGTGCCCGCGCAGCGGCAACCGCCCCTCGCGCAACGCCCAGCCGACCACCTTGTCGACGGCGTTGTGCCGCCCGACGTCCTCGCGCAGCACGAGCAGCTCGCCGTCGGCGGTGAACAGCCCCGCCGCGTGCAGCCCGCCCGTGCGGTCGAACACCTGTTGCGCGGCGCGCAGCCGGTCGGGCAGCGCGGCGAGCACCTCGGCGTCGACCTGGAGCGGGTCGTCGGCGACCTGGAACCGGGTCTGCGTGCGGACGGCGTCCAGCGACGCCTTGCCGCACAGGCCGCAGGAGGAGGTCGTGTAGAACGAGCGCTCGAGGGACGGGTCGGGCGGGGCGACGCCCGGCGCGAGCGCGACGTCCAGCACGTTGTAGGTGTTCTGCGCCGCTCCGGCGTCGCCGGTGTCGACAGCGCCGGCGCAGTAGCGCATGCCCAGCACCTCGTCGCCGGACGCGACGACGCCCTCGCTCACCAGGAACCCGGCCGCGAGGTCCATGTCGTCGCCGGGGGTGCGCATCGTCACTGCGAGCGGGCGCCCGGCGACCCGCACCTCCAGCGGCTCCTCCACCACCAGCGTGTCCGGCCGGGTGACCTCGACCGGGCCGCCGAGCCGCACCGTCCTGCGCCGTGCCGTCGTCCGTCCCACGGGGAGAGCGTGGCACGGTCCGCCGCCCGGGACCGCCGCGCGAGGCCGGAGGGGCGGTCGTACGCTGCCCCCGGTGCGATCCGCACCCCGTCCGACCAGGCCAGACGTCCCTCCCCGGCACGCACCGGCACGCCACGCCGCCCCGTGCGTGCCGACCCGAGGGCCGTCCTGTTGGGTAGGGCGACTGCTCCACCGTCCGGTCGTCCGGACCGAGTGCCCGGAGGTTCCTGTGGGTCTGAAGGACGTGCTGCTCGGCTGGCCCGTGTACCGCCAGCTGACCGGCGAGGACCCGCTCGGTCGCGGGGCCGCCGCCCAGTCCGGGCGCAGCGCCGCTGTCCAGCCCCGCACGAAGACCGCGGACCGGGTGGCCAAGAGCGTCTGTCCGTACTGCGCCGTCGGCTGCGCGCAGAACGTCTTCGTCAAGGACGGCAAGGTCGTCCAGATCGAGGGCAACCCCGACAGCCCGGTGAACCGGGGCCGGCTGTGCCCCAAGGGCTCCGCGTCGGAGCAGTTCGTCAACGGCGCCCGGCGGGTCACGACGGTGCGCTACCGCCGGCCGCACGGCACCGAGTGGGAGGACCTCCCGCTCGAGACGGCCGTCGAGATGGTCGTCGACCGCATGCTCGACACCCGCGAGCGCACCTGGCAGTCGCACGACGAGCACGGCCGCCGGGTCAACCGCACCCTCGGGTTCGCTTCGCTCGGAGGAGCGACGCTGGACAACGAGGAGAACTACCTCATCAAGAAGCTGTTCACGGCGCTGGGCGCGATCCAGGTCGAGAACCAGGCGCGCATATGACACAGCGCCACCGTCCCCAGTCTGGGGGCCTCGTTCGGACGCGGCGGCGCCACGTCCTTCCTGCAGGACCTGCAGCACAGCGACTGCATCGTCATCCAGGGCTCCAACATGGCCGAGTGCCACCCGGTGGGGTTCCAGTGGGTGGTCGAGGCGAAGGCCCGCGGGGCCAAGGTCTTCCACGTCGACCCGCGGTTCACCCGGACGTCGGCGCTCGCTGACGCCCACCTCCCGATCCGGGTCGGCAGCGACATCGCGTTCCTCGGCGGGATCATTCATTACGTCCTGGAGAACGAGAAGGACTTCCGGGAGTACGTCCTCGCCTACACCAACGCGGCAACGATCATCCGCGACGACTTCGTCGACAGCGAGGACCTCGACGGGCTCTTCTCCGGCTACGACCCCGAGACCGGCACCTACGACGCCACGACCTGGCAGTACGCCGGGCACGCCAACGAGGCGGGGCCGAACGAGGAGGACCCGGCCAGCCAGGCGGAGACCAACGCGGGCCACGAGCTGGGCGGACGCGGCGCGACGCTCGAGCACAGCGAGGTGCAGCGCGACGAGACCTTGCAGCACCCGCGCTGCGTCTACCAGGTGCTCAAGCGCCACTACGCGCGCTACACGCCCGAGATGGTGGAGAAGGTCTGCGGGGTGCCGCCGGAGCAGTTCCTCGCGCTGTGCGAGGCCGTCACCGCCAACAGCGGCCGCGACCGGACCACGTGCTGGGTCTACTCCGTGGGCTGGACGCACCACAGCACCGGCGTGCAGTACATCCGGGGCTCGGCGATCATCCAGCTGCTGCTGGGCAACATGGGGCGGCCGGGCGGCGGCATCCTCGCCCTGCGCGGCCACGCGAGCATCCAGGGCTCGACGGACATTCCCACGCTGTTCAACCTGCTGCCCGGCTACCTGCCGATGCCGATGGCCGGGGAGCACGACTCGCTCGACGACTACGTGAACAGCATCAGCAAGCCCGGCATGAAGGGCTTCTGGACCAACGCCCGGGCCTACACGGTGAGCCTGCTCAAGGCCTGGTACGGCGACGCGGCCCAGCCGGAGAACGACTTCTGCTTCGACTACCTGCCGCGGCTGACCGGCGACCACGGCACCTACCAGACCGTCATGGACCAGATCGACGGCAAGGTCGAGGGCTACTTCCTCGTCGGGCAGAACCCGGCGGTCGGGTCGGCGCAGGGCAAGATGCAGCGCCAGGGCCTGGCCAACCTCAAGTGGCTCGTCGTCCGCGACGTGAACATGATCGAGTCGGCGACGTTCTGGAAGGACGGCCCGGAGATCGCCACGGGCGAGCTGCGCACCGAGGACATCGGCACCGAGGTGTTCTTCCTGCCCGCGGCGACGCACGTGGAGAAGGCGGGCACGTTCACCCAGACCCAGCGCATGGTGCAGTGGCGCGAGAAGGCGGTCGACCCGCCGGGCGACGCGCGCCCCGAGCTGGACTTCTACTACCAGGTCGGCCTGCGGATCAGGGAGCGCCTGGCCGGCTCGTCCGACCCGAAGGACCGTCCGGTGCAGGACCTCACCTGGGACTACCGGGTGGACGAGCACGGCGAGCCGGACGCCGAGTCGGTGCTGGCGGAGGTCAACGGCCGCTTCCTCACGGGGGACAAGGCCGGCCAGCCGCTCCCGGGCTTCACCTCCATGCGCGACGACGGCTCGACCGAAGGCGGCTGCTGGATCTACACCGGCGTCTACAAGGACGGGGTCAACCAGGCCGCGCGGCGCAAGCCGTGGCGGGAGCAGAACTGGGTCGCCAACGAGTGGGCCTGGGCGTGGCCGATGGACCGGCGGACCCTCTACAACCGGGCCAGTGCGGACCCCGACGGCAAGCCGTGGAGCGAGCGCAAGGCCTACGTCTGGTGGGACGAGGAGCAGGGCCGCTGGACGGGCCACGACGTGCCGGACTTCGAGCTCACCAAGCCGCCGTCCTACCGCCCCGCGGAGGGGACGGGCGGGCCGGAGGGCCTGGCCGGCGACGACCCGTTCATCATGCAGGCGGACGGCAAGGGGTGGCTGTACGCGCCGAGCGGGCTGCTCGACGGGCCGATGCCGGCGCACTACGAGCCCCACGAGTCGCCGGTGAAGAACCCGATGTACGCCCAGCAGGCCAACCCGACGCGCCAGATCATCAAGCGCAAGGACAACCTGTCGAACCCGTCGGCGGGGGAGCCGGGGGCCGACGTCTTCCCCTTCGTCTTCACCACCTACCGGCTCACGGAGCACCACACCGCCGGCGGCATGAGTCGCTGGGTGCCCTACCTCGCGGAGCTGCAGCCGGAGATGTTCTGCGAGGTGTCGCCCGAGCTCGCCCGCGAGCGCGGCCTCGAGCACAACGGCTGGGCCACCATCACCACGGCCCGCACGGCGATCGAGGCGCGCGTCCTCGTCACCGACCGCATGCACCCGCTGCGGGCCGGCGACACGGTCGTGCACCAGATCGGGCTGCCCTACCACTGGGGGGTCGGCAGCGACGCCTTCGTGACCGGCGACTCGGCCAACGACCTGCTCGGGCTCGCGCTCGACCCCAACGTGTTCATCCAGGAGAGCAAGGTGGGCAGCTGCGACATCCAGCCCGGACGACGCCCGACCGGCGAGGCGCTGCTGCGGCACGTGGAGAGCTACCGCAGCCGGGCCGGCATCACGGTGGAGACGGGCAACACCCTCTACCACGGGCGGGTCTCCTCGTGAGCGCGGTGGGACCGAACAGCCTGTGGGGTCCGCTCGACCCGGCTGTCGACGCCGGTTGGGGAGACGACAAGCCCAAGCGCAAGGGCTTCTTCACCGACACCTCGATCTGCATCGGCTGCAAGGCCTGCGAGGTCGCCTGCAAGGAGTGGAACGCCGTTCCGGACGACGGCATGGCGCTGCTGGGGTCGTCGTACGACAACAGCGGGGCGTTGGGAGCGAGCACCTGGCGGCACGTCAAGTTCATCGAACAGCCGAAGCCGCTCGGCGCGCAGCAGCCCGGCCTCGAGGGGACGCCGGTCGGCCCGGCCGCGACCGACGTGCTCAACCGGCACGCGGACGCCGTGCTGCAGGGCGACCGCAGCCTGCTCGGCACCGACAACCGGATCGCGCAGCCGGTCGACCTGGGCATGCCGAGCACCCAGCTGCCGGGCGCGGAGGCAGGGACAGCCGGAGGCGGGCAGCGCACCGACTTCCGGTGGCTCATGGAGTCCGACGTCTGCAAGCACTGCACCCACGCGGCCTGCCTCGACGTATGCCCGACGGGAGCACTGTTCCGCACAGAGTTCGGCACGGTGGTCGTCCAGGACGACATCTGCAACGGCTGCGGCTACTGCGTGCCGGCCTGCCCGTTCGGCGTCATCGACCGCCGGGTGGGCGAGAAGGGCGTCACCAAGAACTTCGGCATCGCGCAGAAGTGCACGCTCTGCTACGACCGGATCGGCGACGGGCTCGAGCCGGCCTGCGCCAAGGCCTGCCCGACCAAGTCGATCCAGTTCGGCGACCTGGACGAGCTGCGCGAGCGGGCGGCCCAGCGGGTGGAGAACCTGCACGCCGCGGGCCTTTACGACGCCCGGCTGTACGGCGAGACGACGACCGACGGGGTCGGCGGCCTCGGCGCGTTCTTCCTGCTGCTCGACGAGCCCGAGGTCTACGGGCTTCCGCCCGACCCGGTCGTCACGACGCGCGACCTGCCGGAAATGTGGCGCAAGGCCGGGCTCGCCGCCCTCACCATGCGCGCCGGCGCGGGGGCGGTCTTCGGCGGGCGGCGGTGAGCACCTCGCAGCCCGAGCCGCACGCGCGCGGGCAGGACGCCGCGACGGGTCAGGCGGGCGGTCGCTCGCACAAGAGCGGGCGCAGAGGCGGCGGCAAGGGCGAGCGGTCGATGGTGCCGCCGGCCGAGTTCACGTCGTACTACGGGCGCCCGATCGTCAAGAGCTCGCCGTGGGAGCACGACATCCCGGCCTACCTGTTCCTGGGCGGGGTGGCGGCCGGCTCCTCCCTGCTGTCGGCCGGCGCCGACCTGACCCACCGGCCCGCACTGCGGCGCACCGGTCGGGTCGGGGCCCTGGTGGCGCTGAGCCTGAGCATGGCGGCGCTCGTGCGTGACCTGGGTCGTCCGGCCCGGTTCCACCACATGCTGCGCGTGGTCAAGGTGACCTCGCCCATGTCGGTCGGCACGTG
>JALYMN010000150.1 GCA_030773675.1 Actinomycetota bacterium | reverse complement strand
AGATAGACCGGCCGAAGCTCCGCGACCCGGTCACGCAGCACCCGGATCGACCGGTCCCAGCCGATCCGCTCGGCGATCACCGTCGCCGGCATCGTCGGGACCGCCCGCAGCAGCTCCCGGATCCGCGGCTCGACCTCGTCCACAACCGACCCGCGCAGCCGCCGCTCATACCGGGGCGGCCCGTCGCTGCGCAACGCCGCCTTCACCGCGTTCTTGCTGATCCCCAGCACCCGGGCGATCGTCTTGATCGGCATCTGCTCCGCCCGGTGCAACCGGCGGATCTCCGCCCAGTCCTCCACTGAGAGCACCTACTCCCTCCCCACCTCGACGAGGCAGGGTGTCGGGAGGGGGTCAACTTTCGGCTGCCGTCAGGGGGTCAGTTTTTACGCGCCGTCGACAACTCCGCGGCCTCGTGCAGCGCCTGCAGTGCTGCTCGGTCATCCGTCATGGAGCCGCCCTACCCCTTGCTGAGCTTCAGCCTCCGCCGCGCACGCGGGTCCTGGTCTGCCACCCCGCGCGGCAACGGCCGGTCGTGACGTCCGACGAGTGGAGCTGCGCGGAGGTGGGTGGCGCTACAACAGGGCGATCTGAAGGGCACTGAATACGTGCTCCTCATGTTGGGCGGCCTGTGATGCTGCCCTGCGCCGCGGCGGGCACCGAGCCGTCGCCGGCGACCGGACGCGCCGTTCGTCGCACCAGCAGCAGGGCGGTCGTCAGGAACAGGGCTGTGGGGACCAGCCGGTGGAGCCGGCCCTGGTCGTCGCACACCACCGACGGGCCCGTGCCCGGGCAGGCCAAGACGTCAACGGCGTAGGTGACGGCCGGCCGAGCAGCAGGACGACGAAGGCGACGGCCCACAGCTGGTACACGACCTCGACGAGCGGCGCCGTCCGCCACCACTGCGCCGGGGTGGTCTGGCAGAGCCCGCACACCGCGAGCGCCAGCAGCAGGAGCCCGCCGTGCAGGACCGCGGCGGTCCCCAGCGACTCCCACACCTGCCCGGCCGGGCGGACGAGCAGGGTGAGGGGCACGGTCACGGAAAGGCTCCACGCGAGGACGAACGGAACGGCGTGGATCGGGCTGGCGGATGTCGGCCCGGTACGTCCCGGTAGAAGGCAGCCAGTGCCCGGACCTCCCATAAAGCCCACGCGGCCCGCACGAGCAGGTACGCCCCGAGGGCGACCAGCAGTGCCGCTCCAGCCTGCACCAGCACCGACGCCTCGTTGCCCACCCAGCCGGGCAGGGAAAGCGCTGGCTCGACCGGGTGGCACGCTCCCGGTCGTGCCCGCGCTGCCAGCTCGCGGGTTCGCGCCAGCTGGGGCTCGCCGCGCCGAGCGCGAGGCAGGCGGCCAAGACCGACCAGTCGACCGCGGTGGTCGCGGCCGTACGAGAGTTCTGATCCCGTTGCGCGACCGGCGCGAGGACTGGACGCCGCGCTACGGGGAGGTCGCCCTCGTGGACGGCGGTGTCGCTCGCGCTCGCGTCGGTGCTCAACACGCTGGCGCGGGCCGCGCTGCCGCGGGGTGGACCTGATCGGCGCTCGTTGTGCAGGCCGGGCCGGGCTGCCTGGGCGGGTCAACGGCGAGACCCTGCGACCCGCAGGAGCGTGGTCGCGCACTGACGTGGAGCGCATGCGCCGACCCCTGCGGCGAGAGCACCACGCAGGCGACGGACGAGGCCGCGGTGAACGGTCATGACGCTGCGCCTGGTCCAGCTGGAACCTCGCCCGCTCCCGCGGGCGCCGCGAGGCGCAGGTGGAGTGCCTGCTGGCCCTGAACCCCGACATCGTCTTGCTGCAGGAGGCCTCAGCTGAGTCTGCGCAGGTTCGTCGAGCCGCACGGCTACTTCTGCACCGCTCGACGACCGCCGACGGCTGGGGGCGCAGTGGCTTTGCGACCGAGGTTGGCCGAGGCTGCGCCGGCCGCCGACCCGAAGCCGCACCGGCCCGGGCGCACAGCGCAGGTCGACGCCGTCCTCGACGGGTGGGCGCTGTCCGTCGCAGCGTCCACCCGCAGGCGAGGCGGTCAAGGACCGCCTCCGGTAGCTCCTCGGCGAAGTGGGTGCGCGACCTGGACCAGCACCTGATCGGACGCTGCGCGATCATCCGTGGTGACTGGAACGTCGGTCCGGAGATCCGCGACGGTTCCGGCTTCGACAGCGCGGTCGCAGCGGCCGGTGGGAGGAACTGCTCCGGAGCAACGCCGCGCCAGCCCACCCACCGACACAACAGCGGCAGTGAGCATGTGCTGGATCACGTGTTCACCCGCGGCCTCGAAAGCAGCGACCACCAGGCGTCCGTAGACACCAGCACCGAGCTCAGCGATCACTGGCCGCTGGTGGTGACGTGGCGCGCGGCCTGTCACCTCTGACGGGCTGGTGGTCCCAAGCAGCGGCCACGTACCCGGCGCCCGAGCTGGCGACAGCCAACAAGACGTGAAGGAGGACGTGCTCGAGCAGGTCGTCGACGACTACCTGCGGTCGCTAGGCTTCCTCACGCACGGCAACGTCAAGTACAAGCCTTCGCCGAAGCACCCGGACTACGCCGGGCAGAAGGACTCGGGGTGGGCGACATCGACGTCATCGGCTACTCACCGACCCCGGTACGGGCGGGCCTGCCCGGTCACCCCTCCGCCCCGCGTCACTACCCTGCACCCGGCGTGAGCTGCACGAAAGATCGACCAGCAGGTGCACAGGGCGCGTAGGCACACGCCGGAGGGTGTGCAGGATGTCCGGGCGGCGCAGCACAGCGAGGACCAGGACACGGTCGTCAGCACCACCGTGCCGTCGCTGTTGACGAACCAGCCGAGAGGCGGAACCTGTGTCGGCTCCGAGCAAGGCACGCCGGCAACCGAGCAGCCCAGTCCGCCCGCACCAGGCTCAAGGGTGCTCGAAGGGGTACGCCAGGAGCATGCGTGCTACCGATCTGGGCCTCTTCCCGCGATCGCCGGCGTGGCCGCTCGCGGCGGGCGCCGCGACCGCCGCGGTCATCGCCGCTCGCCGACGAACCCGTTCCCCCGCCCCTGCGCCCGTCCCCGCCGCCGACGGCGGCCCCCAGCCGCCGAGCATCGTCATCGTGGGTGGCGGCTACGTGGGCCTGTACGCCGCGATGCGCCTGCAGCGACGCCTGCGGCCCGGCGAGGCGACCGTGACGGTCATCGACGTCCGTTCCTACATGACCTACCAGCCCTTCCTGCCCGAGGCCGCCGCGGGCAACCTGGAGCCGCGGCACGTGGTCGTCCCGCTGCGGCGCGTCCTGGACCGCTGCACCGTGCTGAAGGGGCTGATCACCGGGATCGACACGAGCCGCCACAGCATCACGGTCCAGGTACGGACCGGCGAGCAGGTGGAGGTGCCGTACGACCAGCTCGTCATGGCGCCCGGCTCCGTGCCGCGCACCCTGCCCATCCCGGGCCTGGCCGAGCACGGGATCGGCTTCAAGCGGGTCGAGGAGGCAATCTTCCTCCGCAACCACGTCATCGACCAGATCGATAGCGCCGCCTCGACTCGGGACCCGCAGCTGCGGGCCCGGGCGCTGAAGTTCGTGTTCGTCGGGGGGGGCTACGCCGGCGTGGAGGCGCTGGCCGAGTTGGAGGACATGGCCCGCTACGCGACCCGCTACTACTCCGCCATCACTGCTGCGGACCTCCACTGGTACCTGGTGGAGGCGACCGGCCGGATCCTGCCCGAGGTGGGTGAGGAGATGGGCCGCTACACGGTCACGGAGTTGCGCAGGCGCGGCATCGACGTCCGGCTCGACACCCGCCTGGAGTCGGCGGAGAACGGGCACATCCGTCTCTCCGACGGCACCGAGTTCGACAGCAACACGCTGGTTTGGACGGCCGGCGTCAAGCCCAACCCCCTGGTCGGGCTGTCCGGCCTCCCCGTCGACGACCGGGGCCGTCTCAAGGCCACAGCCGAGCTCCGCGTGGAGGGCGTTCCGGGGCACTGGACCGCGGGGGACTGCGCGGCGGTGCCGGACCTCACGAAGGGGCCGGGCGAGTTCTGCGGGCCGAGCGCCCAGCACGCCGTCCGGCAGGCCAAGGTGCTGGCCGACAACATCGTCGCGGACCTGCGCGGCGAGCCCCTCACTACCTACCAGCACAGGTACGCCGGGTCGGTCGCCGGCCTGGGCCTGCACAAGGGCGTGGCGCACGTGTACGGCGTCAAGCTGCGCGGTTGGCCCGCCTGGCTGATGCACCGCATCTACCACCTCAGCCGCGTGCCCACGCTCAACCGCAAGGCACGGGTGATGACCGACTGGACGACGGCACTGTTCTTCCGTCGGGAGGTGGCCTCGCTCGGGTCGCTCCAGGACCCGCGCCGCGAGTTCCTCAGCTACGCCGTGCGGCCAGAGCCGCGTCCCGCGATGTCCGGGTCAGGGGAGGGCCAGGGCCAGTAGGCGCCGCTCCGCTCGCGGGGCGGGTCCGTTCCAAGGTGAGCCGCATCGCCAAGGACCAGCCGCCGACCCGTGACGCGCAGGGCAGATCGCTGCCCTCTCACCGCGACCTTGAGTACGTGGAGCTGCGCATCGTCTGCCGGCAGCACGAGGACGAGACCGTGCTCGCTCAGTTCTTCGTCGAGTCCCAGGCCGAGACCTTCGACAGCGAGCAGGTGAACGAGCGCGCCAACAAGGCGGTGGTCGAGCGCCAGCTGCGGACGGACCCGAACGGCTCGCAGTACCTCCGGTACGTCCTGGCCTGTCCCCGGTGCAGCAACCGGCCCGTCCTCAGGCAGGACACGATCGACGCGGCCCTGGCCGAGATGTACGAGCAGGGCGCGGTCGAGAAGGTCCGCACGCTGCCGCTCTGAGCCCTCGCGCACCCAGGGCACCTCGGCTGAGCGTGTTGCTCCGGACGTAGCACGGCGTCGTTGCTGCCGTGCGAGCAGCACAGCGTCGGGCTCAGGCGGCTGTCCCTGAGCGGGGTGAGTCCCCTGGTGTGGTGTAGCTCGGGCGCCTGACGGACGAGGGCCGTGTCGGTCCCGGACGTTGAGGAGCCACCGCGTGAGGCTTCGTGAGTAACCGCCAAGCAACTCACGGAGA
>JALYMN010000149.1 GCA_030773675.1 Actinomycetota bacterium | reverse complement strand
GCGCCGTCGCGCTGCCCGCGCTCGTTCCGGGCGCGACAGGCAGCGCCGCGCCCCCCGAGGTGCTCCTGGCGCGGGCGGGCTGCGCCCGTAGCGTGACGGCCGTGACCGCCTCCCCCCGCGTCGTCGTGTGCGGCGAGACCGTCGTCGACCTCGTGCAGTCCGGCTCCCGCTCCTGGACGTCGCACCCCGGGGGCAGCCCGGCCAACGTGGCGGTCGGTCTGGCCCGGCTGTCCGTCCCCGTCGCGATGCTGGCGCGGCTGTCAGGCGACGCCTTCGGCGGGATGCTGCGCGAGCACCTGCGCGACGCGGGTGTCGACCTCGGGCTGGCGGTGGCCGCGCAGGAGCCGAGCACCCTCGCCGTGGCCAGCCTGGACGCCGCCGGCGTCGCGACGTACGACTTCTGGGTGGAGGGCACCGCCGACTGGCAGTGGGCTGACGGCGAGCTGCCCGAGCGGCTGCCCGACGCGGTGCGGGCGCTGCACACCGGGTCGATGGCGCTGGAGGTCGAGCCGGGCGCGAGCCGCGTGCGGGCGCTGCTGCAGCGGGTGCACGGGCAGGTGCTCGTCTCCTACGACCCCAACGTGCGGCTCGCCCGGCGCGGCGACCGCGAGGTGGGGCTCGCCGCGGTCGAGCAGGTGGTCGCCCTCGCCGACGTCGTCAAGGTCAGCAGCGAGGACCTCGACTGGCTGCTGCCCGGGACGCCGGTGGAGGACGTGCTGCGGCGCTGGCGCGCGCTCGGCCCCGCGCTCGTCGTCGTCACCACGGGCGGGGACGGCGCGGTCGGGCTCGCCGGCGGCGGGCCGGTCCGGGTGCCGGTGCCGCCCGTGCAGGTCGTCGACACCGTCGGCGCCGGCGACGCGTTCAGCGCGGGCCTGCTCGCCGGTCTGGCCGACGCCGGCCTGCTGGAGCGGGCGGCGCTCGAGCAGGCCCCCGACGCCGCTCTGACCGAGGTGCTCACCCTGGCCGCGCGGGTCGCTTCGATCACCTGCACCCGGCCCGGCTCCGACCCGCCCACCCGCGAGGAGCTGCACGCCGCGGTGCGCTGAGCCCGCTGCGGCCGGGGTCTCGGGTCAGGCGTCGACCGGTCGGATCAGCCCGATGCCGAAGGCCCGCGACACGGCCTCGACCCGGCTGGACACCTCGAGCTTGCTCAGGATGTTCCGGACGTGGTTCTTGACGGTGTTCTCGCTGATGAACAGCTCGCTGCCGATGGCCCGGTTGCTCCGGCCGAGCGCGAGCAGGTTGAGCACCTCGAGCTCGCGGTCGGACAGCAGCGCCGCGGGTGCAGGCGCGTGCACCCGCGTGGCCTGGCGCCGGAACTCCTGCATCACGGCGCTGGCGGCGTCCGGGGGGAGCAGCGGGCGGCCGCGCGACACGGTCCGCAGAGCCTCGGCGAACTCCTCGGCCGGGTGGTCCTTGGGCAGGAAGCCGGCCGCGCCCTGCCCGAAAGCGGCGACGACGTCGTCCACCTCCGTCGTGCCGGACAGCACGAGCACCTGCGCCCCGGGCGCCGCCTCCTTGATCGGACCGAGCGCGGCGCTGCCGCTCTGCCCGTTGAGGTCGAGGTCGAGCACGACGAGGTCCGGCTGGAGCGCACGGGCGAGCCGGACGGCCTCCGCCGGGTCGGCCGCCTCGCCGACGACCTCGAGGTCGTCCTCCTGGCTGAGGTGCATCGACACGATCTGGCGCCACAGCTGCTGGTCGTCCACGAGCAGCACGCGTTGAGTCGTGCCGGTCACCGGTCACCACCTCCCCAGAGTGCTGCCGGTCCCTCCGGGTGCCGCTGCACCACCACGCCACAGCAGTGACGTGCGAGCAGTGACGTGCAGGGCGGCGACGTGCAGTCCACACCGTGCGCAGATCACACCGTACCGGCCGCAGATCACACCGTACCGGCCATTGCGGGCGCAGTCCGGCATCCGCGCGCCGCCACGGTCCGCTCCTCCGGCCACCTAGCATGAACGCATGCCCGAGACGACGGCCGCCCCGGCGATCGCGGCCGCCGTCGGCTCCGCCGACCCCTCCCGCACCGTCTCCCGCGAGGCCGCCCGGCGCCGC
>JALYMN010000148.1 GCA_030773675.1 Actinomycetota bacterium | reverse complement strand
GCTCGTCGAGGTCGAGCAGCCCGCGGGCGCGGCGACGACGCCGGGCCGGGCGTTCGCCGAGGCCCGCGGCTTCCGCTGCGCTCTCGCCGAGGTGCGGCGCGACCTCGACGTCCCGGTTCCCGCCGAGCGGCTCGACGCGCTCGAGGCCGCGTGCCTCCCGCTCGCGCAGGGCTACGACCTGCGGCTGTGGGAGGAGCGCTGCCCAGACGACCTGGTCGAGGACCGCGCGCTGCTCGCCCGCCGCATGTCGACCGACGCCCCGATGCGCGACGTGCCGTGGGAGGAGGAGGACTGGGACGCCGACCGGGTCCGCACCGCCGAGCGGCTGCTGCGCGAGCAGGGCCGCGGCCGGCTCGCGGCCGGCGCGGTGCACCGCGCGACGGGCCGTCTGGTGGCCTTCACGGCGATGGGCGTGCCCCTGTCGTGTCCCGAGCGCGCCTACCAGTGGGACACCCTCGTGCTGCGTGAGCACCGGGGGCACCGGCTCGGCACACTGGTCAAGCTGGCGAACCTGCGGCGGGTCGCCGCGGCCTGGCCGCGGACCCGGGTCGTCAGCACCTGGAACGCCGAGGAGAACGCCCCGATGATCGCCGTCAACGAGGCGCTGGGCTGCCGCGTGGTCGGAACCCTGGGCGAGTGGCTGCGTCCCGTCCGGGGCACGCGCGGCTAGCCTGCCGCGCATGCCCGCGGTCGCGCCCCTCTCCGTCCAGGTCATCGGCTTCACGCACTTCGCGCCGCCGGCCGACGTCCCGTGGGAGACCGACGCGGACGGCGGGCAGGCGCTCGCCGAGTTCGCCGGCCGGGCCTGCTACCAGTCCTGGAACAAGCCCAACCCGGCGACGGCGACCAACGCCGGCTACCTCCGGCACATCCTCGAGGTCGGCCATCTGTCCGTGCTCGAGCACGGCAGCGTGACCTTCTACCTCACCGGCGTGAGCCGCTCGCTGACCCACGAGCTCATCCGGCACCGCCACTTCTCCTACAGCCAGCTGTCCCAGCGCTACGTGCCCGAGCGCGACGCCGCCATGGTCGAGCCGGCCGTCATCGCGGAGGACCCGGAGCTGCACGCGGTCTTCGAGGAGGCGGGCGCGGCGGCGCTGGCGTCGTACGAGCGGCTGCTCGAGGGGCTGGAGAAGAAGTTCGCGGGCATCGAGAACGCCACCAGCCGTCGCAAGCAGGCCCGGCAGGCCGCCCGGGCCGTGCTGCCCAACGCGACCGAGACGCGCATCGTCGTGACCGGCAACTACCGGGCTCTGCGGCACTTCGTGGCCATGCGGGCCAGCGAGCACGCCGACGTGGAGATCCGCGAGCTGGCCATCGTGATGCTGCGCGAGCTGCAGCGGGTCGCTCCCGCGGTGTTCGCCGACTTCGAGATCAGCCGGCTGCCCGACGGCACCGAGGTCGCGAGCAGCCCGCTCGCCGGCGAGGGCTGACGCCGGGCTGGTCCCCGGCTGGATGGTCCTTCCGGGTCATCCGCTCATGACCCGACCGGGACGGCCGACAGGGTCCCCGAGCGGCTCCCGGCCCGGGGACCGCGAGCCCCGACAGGTGGGAGCCCCGCATGACCTCGGACGCCGCCCGGCTCACTGCCACCCGCGGCCTCGCCGCCCTCCTGCGGGTGCCGGGCCAGCCGGACCTCGCGCTGCCGGCCCTGCTCCGGTACGCCGCCTGCGACCCGTACGCCGTCCGGATGGTGCTGCTCCTCGAGGGTGAGGGCGAGGGCGAGGCCGACGCCCCGGAGAGCGTGGAGTGGGTGTTCGCGCGTGCGCTGCTGACGACCGGGCTCATCGGGCCGGCGGGGGAGGGCGACGTCCGGGTGCAGGTCGTGGAGCGGCAGGTGCAGGTCGAGCTGGCCGGCGCGGCCAGTGTGCTGCTCCCGCTGGACGGCCTCGTGGAGTTCCTCGCCGACGCCTACAGCGTGGTCCCGACCGGGAGCGAGGGGCAGGCCGTGGCGGAGGCGCTCGAGGTGGAACTGTCCCGCTTGTTCGACTGATACCGTCGCGTCACGGGCTAGTCACGGTGAGTGGCGAGCGGTGGAGCGAGCGGGGGTCTTGTCCTGGACGCGAGGCGGGTGGGGGAGGGCCGGGGGACCGCGACGCGGTCCGACGCCGGCCGTCCTGTCGACACGCTCGACCTCACCGACGCCACGCTGGTCGACACCCTGGACCTCACCGACCCCGCCCGCGCCCGACGGCAGGTCGAGGGGCTCGTCGTCGAGCGCGCCCACCAGCGGGCGGCCCTGGACGCGCTGCAGGTCGCCCTCGTCATCGCCGACGCCGACCTGCGCGTGCTGCTGGTCAACGCCGCCGCCGAGCGGGCGCTCGGTGGCCGGCCGAGCGAGATGCGCACCGACCACCTCGCCGCGGCGGGCTACGAGGTGCTGCGCGAGGACGGCAGCCGCTGGCCGGCCCTCGAGCGCCCGCTGCAGGCCGCGGCACTGGAGGGCACGGTGACGGAGCGCGCGCTCATGGGGCTGCGCCGCGACGGCGTGACGCGGTGGTTCAGCACGACCGGACGCCCGTTGTTCCGGCAGGGGGACCCCCGCCCGTACGCCGGTCTGTGCACTCTCACCGACGTCACCCGCGAGCGGGCCCGTTCCGAGGCGCTGCGCGAGTCGGAGGCGCGGTTCCGCCTGCTCGCCGAGCACGCCTCCGACGTGATCGTCCGGGCCGACCTCGAGGGGACGTGCCTGTACTGCTCACCGTCGGCCCGCCCGGTCCTCGGCATCCCGCCCGAGCGGCTCGTCGGCCGCGGGCTCGTCGACCTGGTCCACCCCGACGACCGCGGCGCCGCCCGGCGGCTGCTGCGCCGCCTCCTCGTCACCGGCGAGCCGCAGCAGCTGCGCCACCGCGCCGCGACGCCGGACGGCCGTGTGCTGTGGATGGAGACCGTGGGCCGGACGGTGCCCGGCCCGGAGGGCGCGCGCGAGGTCCAGACGTCGAGCCGCGACGTGACCTCGCGCGTGGAGGCCGAGCGGCGGCTGGCCCGGCTCGCCCTCACCGACCCGCTGACCGGCCTCGCCAACCGCGCCGGGCTGCTGCAGCGCCTCGACGACCTGCTCGAGACGGGCGCGCCGGTCGCGCTGCTGTTCCTCGACCTCGACCGCTTCAAGGTGGTCAACGACTCGCTCGGCCACGCCGCCGGCGACGAGCTGCTGCGCACGGTCGCCGTCCGGCTCGGCGAGGTGTGCGGCCGCGACGACCTCGCCGGCCGGCTGGGCGGCGACGAGTTCGTGCTCGTGGCGCCGGACCGCGACCAGCAGGGGGCGCTGGCCCTGGCGGAGGCCGTCGGCGCCGCGCTGGCGGAGCCGATCGAGGTCAGCGGCTCCGAGCTGGTGGTCACGTGCAGCACCGGCATCGTGCTCGCCCCCGAGGGCGGCTCCCGCCGCGCCGACGCGATGCTGCGCGAGGCCGACATCTCGATGTACCAGGCCAAGGGGCGGGGTCGGGCCACGGTGGTGCTGTGGGACGAGCGCTTCGGCTCGGCCGCCACGCAGCGGCTGGAGACCGAGCGCGACCTGCGCGCCGCGCTCGAGGGGGCGCCCCGCGGCGGGAGCCTGATCCTGCACTACCAGCCGCAGGTCGAGCTGGCCACCGGCCGGGTCGCCGGCGTCGAGGTGCTCGTGCGCTGGCAGCACCCCTCGCGCGGCCTGCTGCCGCCCTCGGCGTTCCTTCCCGTCGCCGACGACAGCGGGCTCGTCGTCGAGCTCGGCCGGCAGGTGCTCGAGCGGGCGGTCGCGCAGGTCGCCGCCTGGCGCCGGCTGCCCGGCTGCGGCGAGCTCGCCCTGTCGCTCAACGTCAGCGCGCAGGAGCTGCACCGCCCGGAGCGGGTCCGGGCGACGGCCGCCGTCCTCGCCGCCGCCGGGATGCCGCCCGGCGCGCTCACCGTCGAGGTGCTCGAGAGCGTGCTCCTGGACGCCGAGGGCGCCGTCGAGGCGGCGCTGGCGGACTACGCGGCGATCGGCGTCCGGCTGGCGCTCGACGACTTCGGCACCGGCTCGTCGTCCTTGCTGCACCTGCGCCAGGTCCCGGTCGACACGGTCAAGGTCGACCGGGCCTTCGTCGCCGGGCTGGGCAGCTCGCGCCGCGACGAGGCCATCGTGCGCGCGCTGCGGGCGCTCGCCGTCGAGCTCGGCATGCGCTGCGTGGCAGAGGGGGTGGAGGAGCCCCGGCAGCAGGACTGGCTGACCGCGCAGGGCGTCGGCCTCGCCCAGGGGTTCCTGCTCAGCCGCCCGCTCCCGCCCGGCGAGGTGGAGCCACTGCTCCTCGGCCAGCCCCGGTAGCCTGCGCGGCATGCCGACCGCCTCGCGTCCTGCTCCCTTCGGGCGGGTGATCACGGCGATGGTCACGCCCTTCGCCGCCGACGGCGGGCTCGAACTACGCACCGCCCAGGAGCTGGCCGGGCGGCTGGTCGACGAGGGCAACGACGGCCTCGTCGTCAGCGGCACGACCGGAGAGAGCCCGACGACGACCGACGGGGAGAAGGACGCCCTGCTCCGGGCCGTGGTCGAGGCCGTCGGCGACCGCGCGTCCGTGCTCGCCGGCGTCGGCACCAATGACACCCGCCACTCCGTGGAGCTGGCGCGCGACGCGGAGAAGGCGGGCGCCGACGGCCTGCTGGTCGTGTCGCCGTACTACTCGAAGCCGCCGCAGGCGGGGCTCGCCGCGCACGTCGAGACGGTCGCGTCGTCCTCGGGGCTGCCGGTCATGCTCTACGACATCCCGGGGCGGACCGGCGTGGCGTTCGCGACGGAGACGCTCGTCCGGCTCGCCGAGCACCCGCAGGTCGTGGCGGTCAAGGACGCCAAGGACGACCTTGCCGCGGCCGCGACCGTGCTCGCCCGCACCGACCTGGCCTGGTACTCCGGCACCGACGCGCTCAACCTGCCGCTGCTGGCCGTCGGGGGCACCGGCTTCGTCAGCGTGGTCAGTCACGTGGTGACCGGCCGGCTGCGCGAGCTCGCCGACGCCTACGCCGCGGGCCAGGTCGACCGCGCCCGCGAGCTCAACGCCTCGCTCCTGCCCGTGTACGCGGGCATGTTCCGCACGCAGGGCGTCATCCTCGCCAAGGCGGCACTGCGGCTGCTCGGCCTGGACTGCGGGCCGGTGCGCTCCCCGCTCGTCGACGCGACGCCCGACGAGGTCGCCGTGTTGCGTCGCGACCTCGTCGACGGGGGAGTGCTGGCGCCGTGAGCGCCTGCCTGTCGGGGGACGCCGCGTGAGCCACCCCCACCCCGAGCTGGGTCCCCCGCCCGCGCTGCCGGACCACGGGCTGCGGGTGGTGGCGCTCGGCGGCCTCGGCGAGATCGGCCGCAACATGACGGTCTTCGAGCACGCCGGCCGGCTGCTGATCGTCGACTGCGGCGTGCTGTTCCCGGAGGAGGAGCAGCCGGGCATCGACCTCATCCTCCCGGACTTCTCGCACATCCGGTCCCGGCTCGACGCCGTCGAGGCGCTCGTGCTCACGCACGGGCACGAGGACCACATCGGCGCCGTCCCGTTCCTGCTGCGCGAGCGGGCCGACATCCCCGTGGTCGGGTCGCGCTTCACGCTCGCGCTGCTCGAGGCCAAGCTCCGCGAGCACCGGATCAGGCCCCGGCTGCACGAGGTGGCCGAGGAGCAGACCGCGCAGTACGGCCCGTTCGGGCTCGAGTTCTTCGCCGTCAACCACTCCATCCCGGACGCGCTCGCGGTAGCGATCCGGACGACCGCCGGCGTGGCCCTGCACACCGGCGACGTCAAGATGGACCAGCTGCCGCTCGACGGGCGGCTCACCGACCTGGGCGGCTTCGCCCGGCTCGGCCGGTCCGGCGTCGACCTGCTGCTGTCGGACTCGACCAACGCCGAGCAGCCCGGCTTCGTCACGTCCGAGCGCGAGATCGGCCCGGTGATCGACGACGTCGTGCGCACCGCGCCCGGCCGGGTGATCGTGGCGAGCTTCGCCTCGCACGTGCACCGCGTGCAGATGGTGCTCGACGCGGCGCACCGCCACGGCCGCCACGTCGCGTTCGTCGGCCGCTCGATGGTGCGCAACATGGGGGTGGCGCGCGACCTCGGCTACCTCAGCGTCCCCGACGGCCTGCTCGTCGAGCTGCGCGACGTCGAGCAGCTGCCCGACAAGCACGTCGTCCTCGTCTCGACCGGTTCGCAGGGCGAGCCGCTGTCGGCGCTGTCGCGCATGGCGAACCGCTCGCACCACCAGATCCGCATCACCCGCCAGGACACCGTGCTGCTGGCGTCCTCGCTCATCCCCGGCAACGAGAACGCGGTCTACCGGGTGATCAACGGGCTGAGCCGCGAGGGCGCGCGCGTGGTGCACAAGGGCGTCGCGAAGGTGCACGTCTCGGGCCACGCGTCGGCGGGCGAACTGCTCTACATGCTGAACGCGATCCAGCCGCGCAACCTCATGCCAGTGCACGGGGAGTGGCGGCACCTGCGGGCGCACGCCGAGCTCGGCGTCCTCACCGGCGTGCCGCGCGAGCGGATCGTGCTCGCCGAGGACGGCGTCGTCGTCGACCTCGTCGACGGGCGCGCCGCGATCACGGGCGCCGTCCCCTGCGGCTACGTGTACGTCGACGGCAACGAGGTCGGCGACGTCACCGAGACCACGCTCAAGGACCGCCGGGTGCTCGGCGAGGAGGGCTTCATCAGCCTCACCCTCGCGGTCGACTCGATGACCGGCAAGGTCGCCGGCAGCCCGCAGATCAGCGCCCGCGGGTTCAGCGACGACCCGTCGTCGTTCAACGCCGTGCTCCCGCTCATCGACGCCGAGCTCGACCGGCTCGCCGCGGACGGCGTCTCCGACGCGCGCCAGCTCGCCCAGGCCGTCCGCCGGGTGCTGGGGCGCTGGGTCAGCGACACCTACCGGCGCCGCCCGATGATCATCCCCGTCGTCCTCGAGGTCTGACCGGCGGCCGCGGCCGCCTCCGCCCCGCGCCGCGGCGCCGTCCCGCCGTACGTCGGCCCACGTCACGCGCTCGAGCGCCCACCCGTACGCCGCGACCCGGCGCTTGCGGGTCCTGTCGCGCGCCAGCGCCGCGCCGCCGTGGGCGCGAGCGCCGTCGGCCTCCACGCCGAACCTGAGGCGCTCGTTGCCGAGGTCCAGCCGGGCGAGCGGTCGGGCGGCGCGGTCGAGCACGACGACCTGGGGCACGAGCCCCGGCAGCACGGGCAGCAGGAGCAGGCGGGACAGCGTCTCCAGCGGGCTCCCGGCGCGGCCGTCGGCCTCGCGCACCGCGGCGCCCAGCCGCGCCGCGTACGGCGTGCCCGTGCG
>JALYMN010000147.1 GCA_030773675.1 Actinomycetota bacterium | reverse complement strand
CCGTAGCCGATGAGCGGACGTTCGGGAACGGAATCGCGACCGCGCACTCGTGTCCGGGTGTCGGAGCCGAGGTCATGTGGCGTGGAGGCGCAGTCCTGCCCCGCGGTTCGGCTGGTCGACTCGCCGGGGCCGCTACTTCTTGAGCGGCTCTTTGGCGACCTCGATGTCGAAGTGCGCCTCGTTGGTGTCCTCGTCCACCTCGTTCACGGCAACGGTGACCGCATACCGATCGGGCCCGCCCTCGACCGAGAGCACGCACTCTGTCGACGCGGCCACCTCGGCCTTGAGGCCGTCCGGACAGTCGATGTCGGGCTCAAGTTGGTTCGTCTGGCTCGCGAGCTGCTGAGCGACCTCCTGCTCGAGGTCGGCCTCGGAGATCGCGTTGTCGCCGACAGTGACTTCGGCGCTGCAGCCGACGCCGGCGAGACAGATAGCGGCAAGGGCAACGGCAAGCGGAATGTGACGAGTTGCCTGAGTCGGCGCGCGGCGTCCAGCAGTGGGCCTGGTTGGGTAGGGGTCGCCCGTTCTGAGGTCAGCGTTCTGCCCGCTGACATCAGCTATCTGCGCGAGCTCTTACGTGCGACGTAGTACATGTTCAGCGGGTCACCCTCCACCTGCGAGACCTTGGGCGGCCCGAAGCCGGCCTCCGCGAGCTTCTGCAGCGCGAGCTGCTGCCCCCACGCCGTCCCAAGGCCCTCCCCGCCGTACGCGAGCGAGACCGTCAGGCAGTAGAAGACGGAGAAGCCGAAGACGGTGGCCGCCAGAGGGTTGCCGATGTTGTCCTCGAGCCGGGAGGAGAAGGCGATGTCGCCCATGAGAAAGACGCCGTCGTCGGCCAGCGCCTCGGAGATTGCGGCGAGCACCTTCGTGGGCTGCGCCTGGTCGTGGATTGCGTCGAAGGCCGTGATCAGGCCGAAGTGCCCGGTCAGCTCGGCGGCGTCGGCCACCTCGAAGCGGACGTTGTCGAGCCCCCACGCCGCGGCCTCGGCGCGCGCGCGGCCGATCCCCTCGTCCGACAGGTCGATGCCCACGAAGCTGCTCTGCGGGAAGGCGCGCGCCATGACGTTGACGGCATGACCCGCACCGGTGCCCACGTCCAGCACGTCGATCCCGTCGCGAAGCCGCGCCACGACGCCGCCGGCGAGCGGCAGGATCGTGTCGACCAGCGCGGCGTCGTACACGCGTGCCGTCTCGGCACGTTGGAGCGGCTGGAACCAGGTGTATGCGGACGGAGGGACGCCACCGCCCTCGCGGAAGACGCGAACGATCTCGGGCTCGATCGCGCCCATGAGCGCGAGGTACTGCGTGAAGAACGCGAGATCGTCCGGGCCCGCCGCCACCGTGGTGAAGGCGGCGTGCTCGCGCGGCAAGGTGTACGTGCCGGCTGAGGGGTCGTACTCGACAATCGACCCCACCACCATCCCACCGAGCCACTCCCGCACGTAACGTTCGTCGAGCGCTGCGGCGCGTGCGACCTCGGTGCTGGTGGCCGCGCCCAGCTCGGCCAGCGCCTCGAACAGGCCGGTCCGGTAGCCGACACTCATCAGCAGTCCGAGGCACGCGTCGTCGAGGATGCCGACCATGCGCTCGGCGAATGCCTCGGCCCGCTGCTCGTCCAGGGTCCTGACCTTGGTGTCCACCACGATGCCCTCCTTCTTGCCGTCGGGCGGCGACCGCGGATCGACCTCCGGCTCCTGGTGGCCAGCCTCGGCCGATTGCGGTGCACGCGACAGCGTGCGCACGCGTAGATCCGGCGGGACGACACGCAGAGACCTGCGACGCGACCGTGCTGCGTCACTCCACGAGCGCGACACGGTGCGCGTGGGCCACGGCGATGGTCCGGGCGGCGGAGCCGGTCGCCCCGATCTTCAGGTAGATGTTCGACAGATGCCGCTCGACGGTCCGGGTCGACAGCACCAACTGCTCCGCGATGTCGGCGTTGGACAGTCCGCGCGCGACGAGGCGCAGCACCTCCACCTCACGGTGGGTGAGGTCGCCCGCACCGGGCAGCACTTCGCGGAGCCGGCGCAGGATCGCCCCGGCCGCCTCAACCTCCCGCGCCGCGCCGAGTTCGACCGCACCCGCGCGGGCATCCTCAGCGCACCGCCGCGCCGGCTCCGTCCGTGCGAGACCGAGATGTACGGCGGCGAGTGACAGGCGCGCGAGTACCGCATCGTGCCGCAGCCCGGCGCCGTCCAGCAGCCCGACGGCGTCATCGAGGTCGCGTAGGGCATCGCCCAGTTCCCCGCGCGCGGCCTCGACAGCGGCCCGGGTCGACAGGGCGGCGGCGCGCACGCCATCGGTGGAGACGTGCTCTGCAGCAAGCTCCAGCTCCTTCGCGCACGCCGTTGCGGCGTCCAACTCCCCCAGCTCGATCCGCGCTCGGGTGAGCGTCTCGAGCGCATCGACGCGCTCGATCAGGTCGGTGACGGATACGGCGCGCAGGTAGCGCTCGGCAAGGTCGGCAGCGGACTGCGCGTCGCCGCGGTCCAGCTCGATGCTCGCCCGCGCCGTGAGAACCATGTGCCGCACCGCGGATCGGTACGGCTCGCGCTCGGCCACCTGCAGCTCCGACAGCGCCTCGTCGAGCCGACCTTGCCGCCGCCGGAGCAGGGCCCGCAGCACCATCGCCATGGCTGCCGTCAGCGGCTGTCCCGCCGTGTCGGCCAGGACCGCGTCGAGGTGCTGCTCGGCCGCATGCCAGTCGCCCCGCCAGATCAGGACCTCGGCGTACTGCGTGCGCGCGAAGGCAGCGAAGCTGTTGTCCGCCTCCCTGGACGCCAGCCCCAGTACGCGCTCCGCCCACTGCTGAGCTCGGGAGACGTCACGAACGCGTTGGCAGCCGCTGATGAGCAGGCAGTACACATCGAACACGTCGGTCGGCTCCAGCTCCCCAGCCATTGCCGCGGCGGTCGCTTCATCGAGCCGGGCAAAACCCTCCACGAGCCGGCCGAGCGACACGTCAACGAGCCCGAGATACGCCAACGCCAGGATCTCCGCCCGGCGGTCCCCGACCCGCTGGGCATGCTCGAGCGCCGCCTGCGCGAACGCGCGCGCCGCGGCCGGGTCCTTCTCGTAGGCCAGGGCTCGATACGCACACATCGCCTCGAGCAGGACGTGGCCCGGATGGTCCGGCGAGGTGCGCAGATGCTGGCGAGCCCGCGCCAGCCAGCCGGCCGCGACCGCCGGCGCACCGAGGTGGGTGAGCTCGATGTCGGCAAGGGTGCACGCCACCAGCCCCGCCTCGGCGGTCTTGGCGGACTCGAGGTGCAGCCGGTACGCACGCTGCAGTGCGGCGACGGCGTCCGGCATGTCACCCAGCGCGCGGCAGACGACCGCCAGTCCGGACAGGGTTGCGGCGTCCTCACGCTCCGCCAGCAGTGCTTGGAACGCGGTCCGCGCCCCCGCGAAGTCGCCACTGGCCAGCCGCTCGTCCGCGCGTGTGCGAGCGTCGTCCGCGCGTGTGCGAGCGGCGACCGGATCCGTGACGCCCCCCTCGGTCGAGGTCCTGCCCGTCAGCCTAGGCCGATCGCCGCCTCACTGCTCGCCTTCGACCTCGCCTTGTCCCCGCTCACGCCGCGGATTCTGTCATCCCACGCGGTTGCGGCGGGAAGGCGCGCTGCTCGGCTTTCTGGTCAGGCGCGTCAACCGAACGTGGATCGATCCGACGGCGCTCTCGCCAAAGACGTGATGCCGCTTTGCCGGCTCTCACGCCCCGCCGTCGCGACGTGTCACAACGTGTAATCACAGCCACATGCGGTAGGAGCCGTCGACGTCGATGACCTGAACTGTCACTATACGACGCTCCAGGATGTCCTCATCTGCCGCTGACCGTGCGAGCGCGCACAGGGTCGTGAGGCGGCTTGTCCCTGAGCCGCCGGCCGACGCGGTGCCGACGGAGTAAACTCCTGCGGCACCGCGATCAGAAGAGCGCTTCTGCCCGCTCGCCACGCTTGGACGTGGTTGTGAGGTCGGTCAGACGTCAGGTGGACTCGTCAGGGGAGCGGCGCCTCGCGTGGCGGGCGTCCTCGACGTGCACCAGGGGTCGGATGCTGAAGAGGTACGAGATCGCCTACTGGATCGGGGTCACTCCCTGGGAGCGCTATCCAGTCGCGGCGGCGGCCAGCGTCGCGCGGCTCCTGGACCGGGAGGAGGCCGTGCGGTCGCGTCCGCTCGGGCGGGCGCTTGATCTCGGCTGCGGCCGCGGCCACTACACGCGCGAGCTCGCCCGGAGGGGGTGGGACGCCGTGGGCGTGGACGCCGTCCCGCGGGCGATCGACGCGGCGAAGCGCGAGGGAGTCGCCGGTGCCAGGTTCGTGGTCGGCGACGTGACGGACCTTGCGGGGGTCAGCCTTGGCACGTTCGACCTGTTCCTCGATGTCGGCTGCTTTCAGGGCCTGACTTCTGGGCATCGCCTCGCCGAGGGTCAGGCTGTGCATGCGCTCGCCAACCCAGCGGCGACGTTGTTGCTGCTGGCCTTCCAGCCGACCAAGATGCGGTCGCTCGCCGGCGGGGTGTCGCACGCGGACGTCGAGGCCGCGTTCCACGGGTGGGAGATGCTCGCGGTCGAGCCCGCCGACACCGCCGGCCTCGGATGGCCGCTGAATCGGACAGCCCCTCAGTGGTATCGGCTCGGCCGACAAGTCGTCGGCTCCGGCTGATCGACCAGAGCGGGCGCTTATGCACGGCCAGTACCGGGAGTACCGCCGCTGTCAGGGTGCCGACGTGGTCCGGGTAGGCCAGTTTCAGCACCTGGCCCGTGGACTTGCCTCGAGGTCCCATTCGGGCTCTGATGCCCTACTTCAACAGGTCGGACTCGAGGGGCGTGCGTGGCGGTGGCTGGGTTGGTGCCGGTCGAGGTGGACGGCGTGCTGTTGCTGGTGGAGGTCGTCGACGCCGGTGAGGGTGGCGCGGCGGACATCGCCGATCGGCGGTGGGATCTGGAGCAAGTGCAGGCCTCGATCTCGAAGGTGGCGGAGGTCGCGCACCGGGCGCTGCTGCAGGTGGCTCCGGATGAGGCGACGGTCGAGTTCGGCATGGCGATCAAGACGGAGGCGGGGCGGTTGACCGGGCTGCTGGTCTGCGGCGGCACGGAAGCCAACTTCAAGATCAGCCTGACGTGGAGGCGGGCCGAGACCTCAGCGGCTGACGGGGTCCCTGCCCCGCCGGCCAGGTAGGACGCTAGCGGAGTGACAGGACGTGCCTACGGGGGCGCACTGAGCGATCTGCTGGTGCAGTGCGCGGTCCGGATCGAGACCAGCTCGGGTTACGGCTCGGGGGTGCTGGTCGCGGGCGGTCAGGTGCTGACCTGCGGGGGGTGTCAGCGTTCCTGTGTAAGGACGTGGCGTGGTGATGGTGTCAGGCCCGGTCGAGGCGGCCTGGGAACATGATGTCGAACTGGTTGAGCGCGATCTTCCAGCTGTAGTTGGAGCGTCCTCCTCGTCCTTCGCGACCGCGGATGTCAGTGCGGCCCAGTTCCTTGCAGCCCAGGTAGAGCAGCTTGATGAGGGCCTCGTCGTTCGGGAAGTGCCCGCGGGTCTTGCTGATCCTGCGGAGTTGGTAGTTGATGCTCTCGATCATGTTCGTGGTGTAGATGACCTTGCGGACCTCCGGGCCGAAGGCGAAGAACGGGATGACCTGCTCCCAAGCCGCTTCCCACTGCCGCTTGATCGCTGGATAGTCCCTGCCGACGTCGCTGGCGGTCCACTCGTCCAACGCCTTGCGGGCGGCCTGCTCCGTCGGCGCGTTGTAGATCCTGCGCAGCTCGGCGGCGACGCGCTTGCGGTCCTTGTAGTTCACCCAGCGCAGTGACGCGCGGACCAGGTGGACGATGCACGTCTGCACGATCGCGGCCGGCCAGCAGGCCGTGACGGCCGCCGGCAGTCCGGTGAGGCCGTCGCAGACCACGACCAGGACGTCCTCGACGCCTCGGGCCTTGAGCTCGTTCATCACCCGCAGCCAGAACGACGCGCCCTCGGCGGTCTCGACCCAGATCCCCAGGACCTCCTTGCGGCCGTCGACGTCGACCCCGACCGCGAGGTGCGCGGCCTTGTTGCGCACGGTGCCTTCGTGCCGGACCTTGCAGACGATCGCGTCGAGGAAGATCACCGGGTAGACGGTGTCGAGCGGCCGGGCCTGCCACTCGGCGACTTCCTCCAGCACCCCATCGGTGATCTTGCTGATGAGGTCGGAGGAGGCGTCGAGGTCGAAGGTCTCCTTCAGCTGCGTCTGGATGTCCCGGATGGTCATGCCGCGGGAGTAGAGGCCCAGGACGAGCTTGTCGACCCCGTCCAGGCGCCGCTGACCCTTGCGGACCGTCTGCGGCTCGAAGGTGCCCTGCCGGTCGCGTGGCACGTCGAGGTCGACGTGTCCGGCCTCGGTCGCCAGCCGCTTGCCGGTGGTGCCGTTGCGGCTGTTGCCGCTGCCCGCGCCCGCGGGGTCGCCGTGCTCGTAGCCCAGATGGTCGGTCAGTTCCACCTGCAGCGACCGCTCCAAGATCGCCTTGGTCATCTGCTTGAGCAAGCCACCCTCGCCGAGCAGCTCCACGCCCTGCTCGGCGGCCTGCGCGATCAGCCGATCGGCAAGCGCGTCATCGACGAGCCGAGGCTCGTCCGCATCACGCCGCGGCCGCCCCACCGGCCCAGTGTTCAGCAGTGCGCCGGTGACTGCGTCTACAACTTCCGTCATGCCGTGTCCTCCCCGAACCGCACCTGCGGCTCAGCGTCGAGGTCACGCCCTTACACAGAGGTTCTGACACGCCCGCTCGCCGTCCGCGAGCAGTCTCGTCGGGACGTGCCGCCCGATCCCGCTGCACCCCTCGACGGCCCAGACGCGATCTGGCCACCGCTGTGCCTGGCGCAGCATCGCGGCGTAGCCCGACCCGTCGGTGGCGTAGCGGCCACCGTCGAGCACCGACTCGTCCGGCGCCATCACCTCGATCGTGAC
>JALYMN010000146.1 GCA_030773675.1 Actinomycetota bacterium | reverse complement strand
CCTGCACCACCGCGAGCAGACCGTCGAGGTCCTGCGCGACCCCGACCAGCTCAAGGTCGTCCTCGTCGGCGACCAGCCCCGTGACGGCCTGCCGGATCAGGTAGGAGTCGTCGGCGACGACGACTGTCAGGCCCACCACGCGACCGTACCGCCGGGAGGCGCTCTCCGAGCCGCTGTCACCCGGGCTCGAGCGCCGCGACGTCGGCGAGCTTGTGCACCGGCAGCAGGCTGCCGGGGACGCGCCGGAAGCCCAGCGGCTCGCAGACGCGCGCAGCTACCCGCTCGCTCAAGGCATCGACGACGAGACGCCACGGTCCGGGTCCGTCGACGACCGGCCATGCGCATGGGCGACGAGGACGCGACCGCCAGCCGAGCAGGACGGCCGGGATCTCGAGCGGCCCGCCGCGGCCGAGCGCCGTTCTAAGCGGTGAGCGCTAGCCGGTCTTCTGGACGGTCGTGACGAACGGCCGCGAAGAACACGGGTAGCCGGTTCTCCCGTCGTTCGTGAGGCGCCGTGCACGTGGAGATCCAGCTTGAGGACAGCGTGTCGTGGTGGTTTGTGCATCACGCGATGGCTTTGGCGGCCGCGTCGATGCTGCCGCAGGCGGCGCGCCGGCCCGACCCTGACACCGCCAGGAGCCTCAGCACCGCGACATCCTTGCTGTCTCAAGCGCTACGTCGCCCCCGAGACTCACGACAATACCGACCTGCGAGACCGCTCAAGACTGCGCGGCAAACCCCTCAGACCGCCGCTTAGCGACCATGGAAGCGTCTTTGCGAAGACACGGTTCAAACTCCCTCATGCCGATTCACCCTCACCGCGAAGATCCGACTCTGCGAATACGTTGTCGCACTCGCCCAGTTCGGCCGAACGGCCGAATGAGGGCGACCCGCAGGTCTACGGTCGGCGCCGCCTGGTACTTCGTCGCGGAGGTCGTCATGACGCTGGCACGTCTACGTACACCCCGAGCAGGACTGCTGGCGACGACGACGGCGGCTGTGCTGATCGCTGCTGGCGCGACTGCCCTTCCGGCGGCAGCTGTTCCGGCGGTGCAGGCACAGCCGTCAGCGGACCGCGAGCGTAGTGGGGGCCTGCCCGACGTCGACGGGCCGGCGCGCTGGGGTCGCGCCGCGAAGCCCACCCCCGCTCAGGACAGGGCGGTCCGCGCGCTCGGCAACGCGCGGGTCAGGTGGAGCGCCTACGGCACCCCCTCGACCCTGCGGGCCGAAACCGGAGCACTCAGTCGCCCCTCGTCCGCGCCGGCGGACGTCGTCGCCCGCGGCTTCCTCCGAGAGCAACGCGACCTATTCGGCCTGTCCGCGGCGGAGGTCGGGGCGCTGCGGCTCGAGCTGGACGACCCGGCCGCGACAGGATCGAGGTACCTGCGGTTCACCCAGCGGGACGGGGGGCGGGCCGTGTACGGCACCGGGCTCGTCATCGTGTTGAACAAGACCCGCCAGGTCGTGCACGTCGGCGGCGTGGCCGTGGCGGACCCGCACGCGGTGACGCAGCCGGCGCTGACGGCCGAGGAGGCGATCACGGTCGCGGCCGGGGCGGTCCGCTCCCCGCGTGCGACGGCTCCCGTCGACGTCCTGTCGCGCGGGACCGACTCGACGCGGCGGACCACCGCGCGCAACGTCTTCGCCCTGCCCGCGCTGAGGCGCCCGGCCCCCGTGACCGCGGAGTTGGTCAGCTACGTGGCGCCGGACCGGGCGGCCCGTCCGGCCTGGTCGGTCCACGTGGAGGTCGCCTCGGACGGCGACTACGACGTGGTGGTCGACGGTCTCAGCGGGGCGCTGCTGGAGCGGCACAACCGCTACAGCCACGGTGGCGCGCAGGGCACGGTCTTCGCCGGCGCCGATCCGGAGGACGGCGCACGCGCGGTGGTCCCGTTCCCGACGGGGTGGCTGAGCGGCCGCACGACGTCCGGGCCGAACGCCAACGCCTATCAGGACGTGAACGAGGACAACACCGCAGACCCGGCGGACCAGCCGCTCACCCCCGACGTCGGCGAGGCCGGGTACCGGCACTTCGACTACCCCTGGACCGACGCCTGGGCAACCGCCTCCGCCCCCGGTACCGACCTGACGACCGACGCGAACGCCACGGTGACGCAGCTCTTCTACTACACGAACTGGTTCCACGACTACGCCTACGGGCTCGGCTTCACCGAGACGTCGCGCAACTTCCAGGGCGACGACCCTGTCCTGGCGGAGGCAGACAACGGCTTCAACAACGGCTGCACGGACGCCGCCGGCACGGCCATCCCTTGCCTCAACAATGCCAACATGAACACGCCGGCGGACGGCAGCTCGCCGCGCATGCAGATGTACGCCGGGATCTCGGGCTCGCGCTACACCCAGCGTGCCAACAACCGCGACACCGTCATCCACGAGTACACGCACGGGATCACTGGGCGGATCCTCAACAACGGCAACCTGGGCGGCGTACCGCAGGGCCGCGCACTCGGGGAGGGCTGGAGCGACGCGTTCGCGACATCGATCAACGACGACGCGGTCTACGGCGAGTACAACAACGGCACCAACACCACTGGGATCCGCAGCGTTGCCTACGACAACAGCACCTACACGTACGGCTCGCTCTGCACGCTCACCTCGGCTGGCTGCCAGGAGCACGCCGACGGCGAGATCTGGGCCAGCACCATGTGGGACCAGCGCGTCGCGCTGAGCGGCAAGTACGGCCGAGCGGCCGGGAAGGCGCGCCATGAGCAGCTCATGATGTCCGGCATCAAGGCGACCTCGAACCCGCCGTCGTTCCTCGACGCTCGTGACGGCATCCTGTCGGCAGCCAATTCGGTCTACGGCAACGCGGACCGGTGCCTGCTCTGGCGGGTCTTCGCCGCACGCGGCATGGGCGTCGACGCGAGCACGTCCGGCGCGACCGACATGACGCCAACGACGTCTACGACGACCCCGGCGGAGTGCTCGCCGCAGGCGACGGCGGGTGGCCCTTACACCACGGTGGAGGGCACCGACCGGCCGCTCGACGCCTCGGCCAGCGTGGCTCGAGGGGACAGCGGCGACTCGGTCACCCTGGCGTGGGACTTCGACAACGACGGCCAGTACGACGACGCAACCGGCCCGACGCCCACCTTCACCAGCGTCGGTCAGGACGGCACCTTCCCCGTCGCAGTGCGGGCCACCAACACCGCCGGGTACACCGCGACCGCGGCGACGACGGTGGAGGTCACCAACGTGGCGCCATGCCAACCAGTGCGAAGTCCGATACCTCCCGCGGTCTGTCGACAACAAGACCATGAAGACTCAGACCGCAGCAGCGTCCCGTCCCGCCCGCCACCCCTCGACCAGCAGCACGCCCCGGCGTCGCCGCACTGTCCTAGCCAGCGAGGAGGCGGCGGACCTCAGCCCGGTCCTGGCCGGCGTCTACATCCGGGTGTCGACCGCACGCGAGGAGATGATCTCCCCGGAGCTGCAGCAGCGCGACCTGGACGCCTACCTGGCCCGGATGACCGCGCAGACCGGCCGGCCGTGGCGGGCCGTGGTGGTCGAGCAGGACCTTGACATGTCCGGCCGGTCGTTCGCCCGCGCCGGCATCCAGAAGCTCATGGAGATGATGCGCGAGGGCGCGATCACCACCATCCTGACCTACCGCTATGACCGCTTCGGCCGTAACCTGCAGCAGGCTCTGGCGCACCTGGAGGAGGTCGAGCAGCTCGGCGGTCAGGTCGTCAGCGTCACCGAGCCCATCGACGCCAGCACCGCCATCGGCCACTACATGCGCTCCCACTCCCTGGCCCTAGCGGACCTGCAGTCCCGGCAGATCGGCGAGAGCTGGAAGCGGGTGCACCAGTACCGCATCGACCGGGGGCTGCCGACCAACGGCCGCGAGCGCTACGGCTACCTCGCCCACCGCACCACCCACACCCGCAGTGACGGCGCGCTGCGGCTGTGCCGGCAGGGATGCGCGGCGGGCGAGTGCGAGACCGGGTTCGTGCCCGACCCGGATACCGCTCCGGTCGTGCAGCGCATCTACCAGACCTACGTCGACGGCAAGGGCTTCCAGTCCATCGCCAAGATCCTCAACGAGGAAGGCGTGACTCCTCCGGGCAAGTGCGCCGCGCTCCGGTCCGGCAACCCGACCCGCATCGCCCGGACCGCCACCAATACCTGGACCACCGGATCGGTCATCGACATCGCCGACGCCGGCTTCGCCGCAGGGCTCATCACCCACAACGGCCGCTGGCACCCCGGCGCGCACGAGCCGCTGATCAACCAGGAGCTGTGGGAGGCCTACCGGACGCGCCGGGAAGCGCAGCGCGTCGTCCCCACCAAGGCCCGCTCCCCCAAGTGGTCGCTGGCCGGCATCGCGGTCTGCGGCGACTGCGGCGGGCCAATGCACTGCACCAGCAGCCCGCGAGGCGAGCAGTACCACCTGGTCTGCGGCACCGCAGGCAGCACCGGCAACTGCAAAGGCGTCTACCGAACCCGCAAGCCGGTAGAGGCCGCCGTCGCCCTCTGGCTGCAGGGCTACGCCCACGAGCTGGAGGAGGCGACCCGCGCCGCGCTGGCCGACGCCCCGCAGCCGCGACAGGACCCGCACCAGGCCGAACGGCGCCGGCTCGCCAAGGTGATCGAGGGCGCCGAGCCAAGCTCAGCCGCCTGCTCGACGCCTACGCCAACGGCGCACCCGGCCTGGACCTGGCGGAGTACAAACGCCGGCGCGAGGCCGTCCAGCAGGAGGTCGACCAGGCTCGAGCCCGACTTGCTGAGCTCGACGAGCCGAAGCCGCAAGCGCCCGCCCCGGCCAGCATCACCGCGTTCGCCGACGCCTGGCCCACCCTGAGCGTGGACGCCCGCCGCGACGTTGCCGGGGCACTACTGACCGCCCTACGTGTCCACGCCGACAAGACCGTCGAACTCGTGCCACGCTGGGGCGCGCCACTTGTCATCGCGTTTGTCAAGCGGAACGCCGTTCCGGTGCTGCCTGAGCCGGCATAGAGGCGACGGTGCTGCGGCTGGCGATAAGTGGCCACCCTTCCGTCCCACCGCAGCCGGTGCCTCTGGCTTGCACCGTGCAGAGGTTGCACTCCAGCAACCAGCCCGTAGTCGCCGAAGGGCGACTACGGGCTCACCGCAAGCAATCGACGCATGACGCGAGTCAAGCAACTCCGCTCAACGGCCGCGTACCAGCACCTGGACCGTGAGCCCTGCGGCAATCACATCGTCCTGCTCCACCCCCGCCTCGCTCAGCTGGTCAGCGAACTCGGGGTCCTGCTCCGCAACCTGCGCCAGCGTGCCTCGGAAGAACTCCGCGCTACACGCCACCGTCGCCTTGTTGCGGTGCCCACTAGCGAACTCCTCCTCATCGCTCTCGCTGATCAGCAGCTCACCATCAGTCACGTTGCGCACCTGGAAGACAGCCGAGACTGGGATCAAAACCCCTCGGCCGCCAACGATCTTTCCAACTCCGATGCCTTCGCCCGCACTCGTCACCTCAACTTCCACAGTGCCGAGGCCAGCACAGTCAAGGGCGAACATGTCCTTGTTCTGACCCGGCCGCTCCCGGTCGTGGCCCTCCTCGTGCGCAAGCGCCGGTGTCGCCGCCAAGGCGAGCGCCAGCCCTGCGGTCGCAACTACGGAAGCAGTACGGCGGACCAACATCGGTACCTCTAGAGTGACGTCTCGGGCGTCGAACACTAGCCAGGTCGGAAGGACCTCACATGGTGAACGAGGAAAAGGTGCCACCCTTCACGCCCCTTGCGGCAATCACTCCATTATTCGGATTCGACACAGATGCTGGGTACACAGGAGTTGGGGCGTCTTGCCCGGCCCTCACCCTAGCAAGCTGTATTGTCCACATCAAAGCGTTTCTGCCCGATCCTCGCGGCCCGCCGCGGTAGGCAGCAGGCATGAGCGACCGGGACGTGATCTCTGATTTGGTGTGGCCGCGGCTGGAGCCGCTGCTGCCTTCGCGTAGGCGCAGCGCGTCATCCCCACAAGGCCCGCTCCCCCGTGGGGTCGCTGGCCGGCATCGGGGTCTGCGGGCAGTGCGGCGGGAAGATGTACTGCACAGCAGTCCGCGGGGCGAGCAGTACGCCCTGTACTGCAGCACCCAGCGCACCTCAGGCCTGTGCACCGGCCTCCACCAAAACCCGACACTCCGTCGAGGCCGCCGTAGCCCTGTGGCTGCAGGGCTACGCCTACGGGCTGGAGGAGGCCACCCGCGCCGCGCTGGACCCCGACCGGTCGCACCGGCGTCAGCAACGGCCCGACCGAAGCCACCAACGCCGTGATCAAGAAGGTCAAGCGCGTCGGACACGGCTTCCGCAACCTCGCCAACTACCGACTGCGACTGCTGCTGACCGTCGGTCTCGACTGGCGCACCGTGCCCTGGCAAGCTGCGCCTGCCACCCCGATCCGGGCCGCTCACCACGCTTGGTGCCGTAGAGCCCGAACAGCCGGCCTGAGATGGGGCAAAGCTACGGTGGTAGCGCTCGTCTCTACAAGCGCGCTGGTGGCGGTCAGACCGGCGTTACGTCGGTCTGACCTCGACCCAGGTAGTCGCGGAGCCCGGGAGGCCGGTAGCGACCCTCGTGCCAGCGAGTCATTGCCGACTTGGCGACGGACTCTTGGCCCCGGATCGCCTTTCCGATCTCGCGCTCGTGCTCCTGGCGCACGAGGCGGTAGGGGAGCGGCGCCCGCTGGGGGCACCTGCCGCCGAGGGGGTTCGGGTCGACCTTCCCAGTCCACTTCGTCACGCGCACAGCGTCGTCGGCGCTGGCCGCCCAACGCCCGGGCGGTTCAAAGGTAAGCCCGCACTGCTCCGCGCGGTCAATCATCCAGCGCAGGGCGATGTCGGACAGGCCGGCGTCAGTGTGCCCGCCGCCGACGTCGCAATGGTCGCCCGCGAACCACACCTGCTCCAGCCGCTGCCCCTGCGCACCCGGCTGCTGCACCCACAACGCAGGCTTGAACGGCCGGCGCCGCTCATCGATGGCCAGCGCCTGGAAGGCAGCTTCCACATGGCTGCTCAGCTGCGTGTCGTGGAACTGCCACCGGCGGTTGACCAGGTCGGCAACGAGGTTGCCGGTGACTGGAATACCGAGGGCCCCGACGGTGTCCCACACGCCCATGAATCGGATCCGCGTGCTGGGATGCGAGTGGTTCTGGCGAAAGCGCGCCGACTCCTGGTGCGTAGGCGGGAGCTCGCGGGCGGTACAGAGCGAAGGCGTCGTCGACCCGGTCGGCCTGGTCACGGCGCAGAATTCCCGAGTTGCGTACGAGCCCCACGGCGCTGCGCACTGTGTAGGCCCCCCGGCTGAACCCCAGGAAGTACAGCTCGTCACCCGGCTCGTAGTTTTCCATGAGGAAGCGATAAGCGGCCTTCACCTCCTCCGAGAGGCCGAGGCCGAAGGCCCCGCCGCGCAGCCGCTCCCAGCGGTTGTTGCCGACGCCCTTGCGATAGCACTGCCGTTGCTCCCGCCCCTGTCGGTCCTGCGGAGCAAGGGCGACCGACACCTTTACGACGTTCGTTGGGCACGGTGTCCCGCGCATGGCCTGGGTCGGCGTGTTCCACGTGCCGTCGCAGAGGACGACCAGCTTTTTGTTCACGCTTACCTCCTACGCTCCGCTTCTTGTGACGACGTTCGCGCCGCTCGACACCCTGTCTGCCGGTCGGTCAGCGGCGGGGCGACCTGCCCCTCGGGCGACGACGCAGCGGGGCGAGTAGCTCGGACCGCTCCAGTTGATACTCAGCGACCTTCTGCGCGGACCTGAACGGTCTGGCCCTCCGGCTTTACAAGGGCGTACGTGAGGGCCGATGCACCTGAGAGTCCAAGCAGAACGTCCGGCACGTCGTCCAGCCTCCCGAACTGCCAAAGTCCGCCCGCGACGAAGAGCATGGCGAGGATGTTGAAGACGAAGTATTGCACGTTCGTAACCTCAGTGGTGGCAGTTGCCGGCTCCGACGACTTTTCGGTAAGACTTTTCGACTTGGCATAGGCAGCGGCTGCCCCTGGCACGCCCAACAGGACCAGGTAGTCCGGCCATGCGGACTGCCGTATGCAATCCTGTGCGTTGGTTGATGGACAGGGTGACCGGTTTACCAGAGAGGAAAGCAGATGCAGCAACGTACGCTACCGCATAAACGATCACAATCGTCCACAACATCAAGACGGTGGAGCCAGATGCGGTCTTCAGACTGAGGCTTGATGACACTGTCTCACGCTGGAACATTATTCCCGCTGCTATGAGCAGCAGCCCGACAGACACCAAGCCGAAGGCGACGGCGCAAGCCTCGTCTGAAATGATGCCTTTCGACGCGCCGCCCAGCAACAACCAAGCCACGCCACCGTACGCAAGGACGATGAGTGTCCACACGGCGGAGCCGAGCAACTGCAGCCCGGTGAAGGCAACAACCAGCAGAACCACGGAGGCTATAGCCAGTAGGCCCCCGAAACCCGCTCTGCTGACTTGTATGGCTGCACTCAGCTCGCCGAATCTCTCGCCCCATACGCGCTCTACGGCCGCTAGTGCGAATAGCACGCCAAGCACGCCGGCGTAGACGCGATACCACCCCTGGTCGGGCTGCCGACTGCCAACTGACCGCGGGCTTGACTGCACGACAGTGGCCAAGTCGTGGGTGGCGGCCTCGACCTCACGGCCGTGGGCGGCGGCCGCCGAGCCCTCGACCTCAGGGCTTCGCCCCTCTTCGGCGACTGTGGCGGCGTGTGGGGCGGCATCCGAGTGCTCCTGGGGGCCGAGTTCCCGCGCTTGGGCAGCCTCCGCAGCGCTGACCGCCCGCGTCGCAGCGCTGACCCCCTGCCCGGCAAAGAGCCGAGTGAGAGCACGCGGCATTGTTAACTTCACCGCCACCTCCTGGGGACAGTGTTGACGGCCTGCCAAAGCCGGCGGACGCCCCACCTAGGGAATACCGGCGTCGACCAACAGCTTGTCGTCGTCGGCCGCGTCAGGTGGCACTTGCGTGTCGCAGAATGGTCACTGTGTCGTCACGATAAGTCAAGCCCTGGGAGAGGTACGGCACCTCCGCGGAGGTGAACATCGGGCTCTGCTGGACCGGGAGGCCGCTGACCAACCCTTGCCGGCCTACGTAATCGGGCGGACACGCTCTAAGGGCGCGTCCCCTAACTGCGAAGCCAGAGCAGGATGGAGGCCTGGCGCAGATGGTGCTGCTGTCCGCGCAGGGCATGGACGTGCCGGCGATCGCGAAGGTGACGTTCACCAGCCCGGACAGGTCCGGGACGTGTTGCACATCTTCAACGCTGATGGCTTTCAGTCGTTGCTGTCGAAGTACGGCGGCGGTCGGCCGCCGAAGTTCACCCTGCCGCAGCGGCAGCAGATCACCAAGACCGGGCTGGCCCGGCCGACCGATCACGGCCTGCCGTTCTCGACCTGGAGCTGCCCAAGCTGGCGGACTTCCTGGTCGCCGAGGGTGGTCGACGACATCGGCCACGAAGGCCTGCGGGCCCTGCTCCGCGAGAAGGGCGTCAGCTTTCAAGCCGTGAAGACCTGGAAGACCAGCACCGATCCGGATTACGAGGCCAAGAAGAACGAGTGCTGGAGCTGTACGCGATCGCCGACGGCGGCACGCCGCCGCGCCCGGGCGACCCGACCGTGGTGGTGTGCATGAACGAGTTCGGGCGGCTGAACCTGCAGCCGCACCCAGGCAAGCAGTGGGCGCCGCAGCCCACCGACACGGGTACTCCCAGCTCGTGGCACGCCACAGCGGGAAGTGTCTCGACAAGTCGTGGTGGAACGCCGTCCAGTGGAACTGCCACGGCGCGAGCTGGCAGCAGTGGCGGGTGCGCTAACAGCACCTGCGCCCATACCAGGCTGATACCTGGGGCGCGGGCTCCTGGCGTCAGCCCCACGCCGTACCGCTACGCCCGTCCCCCGCTACCGCGGGCGCAACGTCGTCAGGCGGGCCTTCAACGGAATCAGAAACTGGACAAGCACATTCTGATCTACCGCAGCGCCGTGTCGCCCTCCGCCGCCACGTCACCACCGAGCCGCTGCTGCGCCGCACAATCCACAGCAGCTTGTTGCCCTCGTCGTTGCTGATCTGCCGGACCTGCACGAGCCACCATCTCGCTTCTCCTGGGGAAAGTCAGGATCAGACGAGACCAAGATCAAGCAGGCGGGACACCAGCCCCCAGCAACCACACCGGCGTGTCGCCCTACCGGGCCAACGTTGCCAGCAACGGCACTAGGACACGAAGATGCGGTACGTGAGCGTGTAGTCCCATGTCGAGTAGCCGATCTGGCGGCTCCGCCAGAACCGCCAGGTCCGGGTGTGCTCGCCGAACCCGAGCGTCACCACCGGGATCTCGACGGCGGTCTCCCCGAGCCGGTCGTCCTGGTCAAGCTTCATGATCAGCCCGACGCCCTCGACCAGGCCCTTGAGCACCGCGCCGGCGACGACGCCCTTCGGCCCGGCGACGGCGAGCGCCGCGCCGACGTGTCCGGCGATCGTCCGGACCTGCTCCCCGTGGGCGTTCCAGTCGTGGCTAGAGTCCTCGTCCCGGGCGACGATCCCGACGACGATCGTCGACGCGACCTCGACGTCGCCGTCGAACACGACGGCCTGGTCCGGCGGGATTGTCTTGGTCTGCCCGTCGTTGATGCTGATCGGCTTGACCAGCGCGGACTGCGGCGGCCCGCCCGCCCGGTTGACGCCCGCCGCGGCAAGGTAGAGCTCGTCCGCGCCGGTGACGTCCTCGGTGTTCCCGCACCGGACCGTCGCGAGCTCGATCCGGACGTGCCGGGGCGGCAGGACCCGGACCGTGAACGGCTCCCACCCGCCGATTGCCGGCCCCTTCGCGACCAGCCCGCCGCCGCCGCCGCCGTCCGCGTAGACGTACAGCCCGCTGACGGTCTGCAGCGCGATCCGGTCCCCGTCCTTGACCTCGCCGGGGCTCTCGAGGCGGTGGACCTTGAGCGGCTCCCACCCGCCGATCGCGGGTCCATTCGCGACCAGGCCGCTCCCGCCGCCGCCGTCCGCGTAGACGTAGTGCCCGCTCATCGACTGGAGCGCGACCGAGTGGCCGTGCCGGAGAGGCAGGCCGCTCAGGCCCGTGAGGACGAACGTCTCCCATTCCCTGGGCGCGGGACGGTTCGCGACGACCTCGCGCCCGCCGCCGCCCTCGGCGCAGACGTAGTGCCCGTTCACGGTCTGCAGTTGGACGCTCAGCCCTGCCACGCTCTGCTCCTTCTCTCGGGTCGCAGCGGGGACCCGCCACATCACGGGACGGTAGGGCGGGGCGCGGGAGCTGCGCTGTACGCCGATCCGCGTACAGCGCAGCCC
>JALYMN010000145.1 GCA_030773675.1 Actinomycetota bacterium | reverse complement strand
CCCGGCGCGCCGGCGCTGCGCGGCCCGGCCGAGGCCCAGCTCGACGACGGCGAGGGCGAGCGACTCCGGCCGGCGCACCCGCACCGGGTGGCCGTCGCACGTCGTGCCGCCGCCGAGCCGCGCGGCGGTCAGCCGGTCGCCGACGGCCGGCTCGAGGACGGCGCCGGCGAGCAGGCGCCCGTCCCGGTCGTCCACCGCGGCGACGCTGACGCACCACTCGGTGCGCCCGTAGACATAGTTGGTCGTCCCGTCGACGGGGTCGACGACCCAGCGGACGCCGCTGCGGCCCGCGGTACTGCCCGTCTCCTCGCCGAGCACGGCGTCGTCCGGGCGGCGGCGGGCGAGGACGTCGCGGATCGCCTGCTCGGCGTCGCGGTCGGCCTGGCTGACGAGGTCGCCGGGGCCAGTCTTCTCCTCGACCTGCAGCCGGTCGCCGGGCCCGTGACCCCGCGCCCACCAGCCCATCGCGGCCTCCCCGGCCGCCCGGGCGGCCTCGACGGCGACCTCGAGCAGGGCGTCGAGGTCGTCCGGGGTCAGGGCGGCGGGAGGGACGGGGTCAGGTGTGGCGGGGCCGGGCACTCGCGGAGGCTAGCCGCGCAGCCCGAGCAGCGGTACGAGGTCGGCGCGGTCGGGCCCTCCGATCAGGCCCGGCAGAGCACCTCTCCGTGGAGGATCACGAACCAGGCGTCCGGGGCCGCGCCCCACCGCAGCCACCCCTCGGACAGCTCGGCCAGCCGCGTCGGTCGCGGCGCCGGTCGCCCGGGCACGGTCGGCGAGGCCGGAGTGCAGGACCCGGTCGGCCCAGGAGCTGCCTCCACAGCTCCACGTCCGGGCCGGTGCGGGTTGTCGGGGTCGGTCGTGGTGTCGGTGATGACGTAGGCCCACGACGCCTCCGAGCCGGTGCCGGCCGTGGTGGACACCGCGATGTGCGGTGGGTTCTTCATGTTCTCGGACTTGTTGAAGCCCTCGAACTCATTGACGTTGCGCCCGTCGTGCGCGACGGAGACGCGGGCGCCCTTGCAGGCGTCGTGGCTGGAGCCGCCGCCGATGGAGACGAAGCTGTCGCAGGTGCTCTGCTGGTACATCGCCACGGCATCAATGACGTTGTAGTCCTTGGGGTTGGACTCGACCTTGTCGTAGAGGACGGGGTCGAGGCCGTGGTACTTCAGCGACTCCACGATCTTGTGCACGATGTCCGTGCCGCGCAGGCCGGACGTCATCACCAGCGGCTTCGTGAAGCCCAGCTTGAGAGCCTCGGGGCCGATGAGATCGTGCGCGCCCGGCCCCATGAGGGCCTTGGGGAACGCGTGGAACTCCTTGATGGGGAAGGGCTTGAGCAGCTCTTCGAGCCTGCATGCCACGTCCTCTCTGGGTGACGCCCCTGCCGGGGGCGGGCTGTGGTGCACGGGGCCGGGGCCGGACCCGCTCGCTCGCCGACGACATCCGGCGGCAGGACGCGGACGCTAGGGAGCGTGTGAGGCAGTGCACAGGCCCTCAGTGCCAGAACTCACCGGTCGGGCGTGCGTTGCGCCGGTTCCGCCCGGGGGCACCTGCACGGTCGGACAGGGAAGGCGGGCCGACGTGCGGCAACTGCCGGTGCCGCGACGCGGCAGCCACCATTCGGCGCGCGTGACGCTGAGCCGGCGTGTCGCACTCAGCGCGTCGCCCAGCTCCCGTCCAGCGCGCGCATGGCCTGGTCGAGCAGCACGGGCAGCTCGCTGTCCGGCCGCTGCAGCCACTGCTCGTACGCGGTCAGCGCCGCGCCGAGGCAGCTGTGCGCGATGAGCTGGGGAAGCAGGTCGTCGGACCGGGCGGCGAGCCGCGTCGCGACGAACTCGGCGACCACGGCGCGCCACGCGGCGTACCGCAGCGTGCTGTGCGCCTGCAGCGCGGGCACGCGCAGGATCAGCGCCATCCGCTCGCGGTGCCAGGGCGCCTGCTCGGGCGGCAGCGCGTTGAAGGCGAGCACGGCCTCGCGCAGGGCGTCGAGCAACGGGCGGCCGGGGTCGTCGGCCAGCCGGGTGCGCAGCGCGACGAGGCCGGCCTCGAAGTCGCCCCAGACGACGTCGTTCTTGCTGGCGTAGTAGCGGAAGAACGTGCGCCGTCCGATCCCCGCCGCCTCGGCGATCCCGTCGACCGTCGTCGCGTCGAACCCGTCGCGCCGGAACAGGTCGAGGGCCACGCGCTCGAGCTCGGCCCGCGTCGTGGCAGCCGGGCGTCCCGGCCGCATCGCTCGGTCGTCGGTCGCCGTGCCCGACCGCGCCGTCTCGGTGCCGGTGCGCATGAGACCCCCCTGCTCGTGTCCGCGTGCCTCGGGAGAGTGCAGGCAGAGGTTCTCCGACGTAGCCGCTGCGGAGCCCTGTCCGAAAGCAGGGTGCCGAAGCGGCACCGAGTGCCTCTACCGTCGCGTGACGCCGGTCACAGGACCGGCGCCAGCCGCAGGAGGATGCATGGAGACCACCGCTCCCGTCGAGGAGACCCCCGCGAGCACCATCGCCGCCGCTCCCGACCCGGCCCTGCTGGAGCAGGACCTGCTCGTCGAGGACGTGTCGATCGACGGCATGTGCGGCGTCTACTAGCCGCCACCCGACGCCGCCGATGACCGCGACACACCTGCCCGAGCGGCAGCGCGACGACGCTCTCGCCGACCCGCTCGCCGACCTGCTGGACCGGGCCTGGCGGGTGAGTCCGAGGGTGAGCGTGCGGCCCGAGTCGTTCGGGGCGCTGCTCTACCACTTCGGGACGCGGCGCCTGTCGTTCCTCAAGGACCGGCAGCTGCTCGCGGTCGTCGAGCGGCTGCCCCACGCTCCCACCGCGCGTCAGGCGTGCGCCGACGTCGGCCTGTCCGCGGCGCAGCTGCCGCCGTACGCGCAGGCGCTGCGCACCCTCGCCGCCACCGAGATGATTCAGGAGCGCAGCCATGATCCGGACCGCGCAGTGACCGAGGCCGCCCCGTGACCGCCCTCCCGCTCGTCGAGCACTTCGCGCTCGGCCTCGACGCCCCTATCTGCCTCACCTGGGAGCTCACCTACGCCTGCAACCTGGCGTGCTCGCACTGCCTGTCGAGCTCCGGACGGCGCGACCCGCGCGAGCTGACCACCGCGGAGGCGAAGGCGGTCATCGACGAGCTGCAGCGCATGCAGGTCTTCTACGTCAACATCGGCGGGGGCGAGCCGACGGTGCGCAGCGACTTCTGGGAGCTGCTCGACTACGCGGTGAGCCACGACGTCGGCGTCAAGTTCTCCACGAACGGCGTCAGGATCACCCCGGAGAACGCCCGTCGGCTCGCGTCGACCGACTACGTCGACGTCCAGATCAGCCTGGACGGCGCCACGGCAGAGGTGAACGACGCCGTCCGCGGCGAGGGCTCCTTCGCCACGGCCCTCCGGGCGATGGAGAACCTGCGCGACGCCGGCGTGCGCGGCTTCAAGGTCTCGGTCGTCTGCACGCGGCAGAACCTCGGCCAGCTCGACGCGTTTCAGGCTCTCGCCGACTTCTACGGCGCCCAGCTCCGGCTGACCCGGCTGCGCCCCTCGGGCCGCGGCGCCGACGTCTGGGACGAGCTGCACCCGACGCAGGAGCAGCAGCGCGAGCTCTACGCGTGGCTGCTGCGTTCCGGCGAGGGGGTGCTCACCGGCGACTCCTTCTTCCACCTCGCGGCGTACGGCGAGAGCCTGCCCGGGCTCAACCTGTGCGGCGCCGGCCGCGTCGTCTGTCTCATCGACCCGGTCGGCGACGTGTACGCCTGCCCGTTCGCCATCCACGAGCAGTTCCTGGCCGGCAACGTGCGCAGCGAGGGCGGCTTCGCGGCGGTCTGGCGCGAGAGCACGCTGTTCCGCGAGCTGCGCGAGCCGCAGTCCGGGGGAGCATGCGCCGGCTGCAGCGCGTACGACGCCTGCCGCGGCGGCTGCATGGCCGCCAAGTTCTTCACCGGCCTGCCGCTCGACGGACCCGACCCGGAGTGCGTCAAGGGCTTCGGCGACCTGGCGCTGCGCGAGGTCGTGCCCGGCCAGGCACCGCGGCCCTCGCTCGACCACAGCCACACCGCAGGCGTTCGCGGCGGTCCCGTGCCAGTGACCATCGGACGCCGCCGTCCAGACCGCTCCTGCGACGAGGACCCGCTCGCCGGGCTGGACCTCGCCCTCCGCTGACCGCCCTGACCCGAGAGGCCGACCGATGACCCAGCAGGAGAGCACTCCGTGAGCACGGCCTGGTTCGAGACCGTCGCCGAGGCGCAGCGGCGGGCGAGGAAGCAGCTGCCGACGTCGGTCTACATGGCGCTGGTCGCTGGCTCGGAGCGCGGGCGCACCCTGCACGACAACGTCGAGGCCTTCAGCGAGCTCGGCTTCGCCCCGCACGTCGCGAACCTCGCCACGCACCGCGACCTGTCGACGACGGTGATGGGGCAGGAGCTCGCCCTCCCGGTGATGATCAGCCCGACCGGCGTCCAGGCGGTGCACCCGGACGGCGAGGTCGCGGTCGCCCGGGCCGCGGGCGCGCGCGGCACGGCGATGGGCCTGTCGTCGTTCGCGAGCAAGCCGGTGGAGGAGGTCGTCGCGGCCAACCCGAAGACCTTCTTCCAGCTCTACTGGTCCGGGACGAAGGACCAGATCCTCGCCCGCGTCGAGCGCGCCCGGGCGGCCGGCGTCCCCGGCATCATCGTCACTCTCGACTGGTCGTTCTCGCAGGGGCGCGACTGGGGCAGCCCGAGCATCCCGCAGCAGCTCGACTTCAGAACGATGCTCAAGTTCGCGCCGGAGGCGGTGGTCCGACCGGCGTGGGCGCTGCGCTGGCTGCGCAGCGGCGCGCTGCCCGACCTCACCGCGCCGAACATGGCGCTGCCCGGCGAGCCGCCGCCCGGCTTCTTCGGCGCCTACTACGAGTGGATGCAGACGCCGCTGCCGACCTGGGACGACCTGCGCTGGCTGCGCGAGCACTACGACGGCACGCTCATGCTCAAGGGCGTCATGCGCGTGGACGACGCCCGGCAGGCCGTCGACGTCGGCTTCGACGCGATCTCGGTGTCCAACCACGGCGGCAACAACCTCGACGGCACGCCGGCGGCGGTGCGCGCGCTGCCGGTGATCGCCCGCGAGGTCGGCTCCCAGGTCGACGTGGTCATGGACGGCGGCGTGCGGCGCGGCAGCGACGTCGTCAAGGCGGTCGCACTCGGCGCCAAGGCCGTGATGCTCGGCCGGGCCTACCTGTGGGGGCTCGCCGCCAACGGCCAGGCCGGGGTCGAGAACGTGCTCGACATCCTGCGCAGCGGGATCGACTCCGGGCTGCTCGGGATCGGCAAGTCGTCGGTGCGCGACCTCACCCCCGACGACCTGCTCGTGCCGGAGGGGTTCGAGCGCCGGCTCGGCGTCCCGGACGAGCCCGGCACCGGTGCCGGCGTCCCGGAGCAGCAGCCGGTGCTGATCTGACCTCGCCGGTCCGGGGACGCGCCGTCGCCGACCTCGCCTGGCCGCAGGCGCGCTGCCGCGCGGGGCGGCTGCTCGTCGTCCCGCTGGGCGCGACCGAGCAGCACGGGCCGCACCTGCCGCTGTCGACCGACACCGACGTCGCGGTCGCGCTCGCCCAGCGCCTGGGCTCCCGCCGCGGCGAGATCGATGTCGCCCCGGCGGTGCCGTACGGCGCGTCCGGGGAGCACGCCGGGTTCGCCGGCACCCTGTCGGTCGGGCAGGCCGCGCTCGAGCTGCTGCTCGTCGAGCTGGTCCGCTCGGCGACGGGCACCTGGACGCGCGTGCTGCTGCTGTCGGCGCACGGCGGCAACGCCGACCCGGTGCGCCGGGCGGTCGGGCTGCTGCGCGCGGAGTCGCGGGACGTCCGGGCGTGGTCGCCGTCCTGGCCGGGTGACGCGCACGCCGGGCGCACGGAGACGTCCGTGCAGCTGGCCCTGTCGCCCGGCCGGGTGGCGTTGCACGCGGCGGCCGCCGGCGCCCCGGTGCCGCTCGCCG
>JALYMN010000144.1 GCA_030773675.1 Actinomycetota bacterium | reverse complement strand
GTTGGGCGCCCTCCGCCGACAGCGGCTCGCCGGTGAGCTCGGCGGCGAGGTCGGCGGCGGACAGGCCGGCGGCGAGCCCCGCGGCGACGAGCGACCCCGCGGACGTGCCGACCAGGACGTCGGCGCGGCGCCCGTCGTACCCGGCCTCGGCCAGCGCGCTGAGCACCCCGAGGTGGTACGCCTGCCCGGTCAGCCCGCCGGCACCAAGCACGAGTGCGGTCCGCATGCCGGGCTCGGTACCCGCGCGGCGGCGGTCGGCGCGTTCAGGGCCAGGGCACCGTCGCCTGCAGCACCGCCTCCTCCAGCGCCTCGGTGCGCAGGTGCGTGCCCGTCTGGTACTCCGGGTCGCGCACCATGTCGCTGAACGTCTGCCGGCTCGGATAGCGCACCAGCAGCACGGCGTCCCACGCCTGGCCGGGGCCGGCCACGACGGCGGTCGAGCCCTCGCCGACGTAGAGCACCTCCGCGCCGTACGGCGCCGAGGTGCGGGTGAAGTGCTCGACGTACTCGCGGTAGCGCTCGCGCCCGCCGTCCGGCTTGTAGCGCAGCAGGTTGAGCATCACCACGGGACCGCCAGGGTCCTCGCTCAGGTAGCGCTTGACGTCCGCGCCTCGCGGGTCGACCGGCACCGTGCCCTCCTCGATGTCGTAGCGATCGTGCGGTAGGAACGGCCGCATGACCGCGGAACCGTTCGCCGAGTTCCAGAACGAGGTCTACCTGACCGGTCTGGCAGGACAGCGCCCGACGCTCCCGTTCGGCTGGCGCGAGGTGGAGGCGGCGGCGCACGCCGCGATGACGCCCGAGGCCGTGGGCTACGTCGCCGGCGGGGCGGGGGCCGAGGACACGGTGCGGGCCAACCGGGAGGCCTTCGACCGCTGGCGGCTGGTGCCGCGGATGCTGCGCGGTGTCCCCGGACGGCGCGACCACGCGACCACCCTGCTCGGCACGGCGATGCCCGCGCCGGTGCTGCTCGCGCCGGTGGGCGTCCTGTCGATCGTGCACCCCGACGCGGAGGTCGCCGTCGCTCGCGCCGCGGCCGGGCTCGGCGTCCCCTTCGTCGTCTCCACCGCCGCGTCGACGCCGCTCGAGGAGGTCGCGGCGGTCGGCGGTCCGCGCTGGTTCCAGCTCTACTGGCCCGACGACGAGGAGCTCGCCCTGTCGTTCGTGGCCCGGGCGGAGGCGGCGGGCTACGAGGCGCTCGTCGTCACGCTGGACACCTGGCAGCTCGGGTGGCGGCCGCGCGACCTCGCGACGGCGTACCTGCCCTTCCTGCAGGCCCACGGGGTGGCGAACTACCTGACCGACCCGGTGTTCCGCGCCCGGCTGCGGGTGCCGCCGGAGGAGGACCCCGGCCCGGCGGTGCTCGAGTTCGTGCGGGTGTTCAACAACCCGCGGCTGACGTGGGACGACCTCGCGCGGCTGCGCGAGCGCACGTCGCTCCCGGTCGTGGCGAAGGGCGTGCAGCACCCGGACGACGTCCGCCGGGCCGCCGACGCCGGCGTGTCGGCCGTCGTGTGCAGCAACCACGGCGGGCGGCAGGTGGACGGCGCCGTCGGCTCGCTCGACGCGCTGCCCGACCTGCTGGCGGCCAGCGACCTGCCCGTCCTGTTCGACAGCGGCGTGCGGTCGGGCGCCGACGCGTGCAAGGCGCTCGCTCTCGGCGCCGCGGCGGTGCTGCTGGGCCGTCCCTACGTCCACGGCCTCGCGCTGGCGGGCGAGGAGGGTGTCCGGCACGTCCTGCGCGGCTTCCTCGCGGACCTCGACCTGCAGACCGGCCTGTCCGGGCACCGCAGCACCGCGGAGCTGTCCCGAGCCTCGCTCGTCCGGGCGACGGGCTGAGGCCGGTCCCCGGCCAAGGCCCCCCCGCCGGCGAGCCCCCCCGCGCGTCGAATGGACGCCTGCACCGTGCCGCAGCCGCCGCACCCGCGCTCGTCTGCGCCGCCCAGACCGCGCGAGCCAGACATCCCGCCCGTCCGCGCTCGGCCGGAGCGGTGAGGACGCAAGGTGATGTCCGCGAAACGCTGCGTAGAGCACGGCCGTCGTGTTGTGTGCGGTCGGACGCGTGCCGGCTCTCGTCCGTCGACGCGCCGGACCGACTGGGGGACACATGTCGCTGCGCAGGACCGCCGCCGTCGCGGGGCTCGCCGTGCTGCTCGCACTGCTGGTGCCGCAGGCGTCGCAGGCGGCGGCGGGCCCGGGCGAGCACGTCCCGTCGCTGCCGCACTCCGCGACGAGCGATGCGCAGGCCACGCCGGCCTACGAGGACCCGGCGGCTCTCGGCACGGCGGTCGCCGCGGCGTGCAACAGCGGGAAGCCGCTCGCGGCCCGGCGCTGGTACACGCTGCCCGCGGTTCCCGCCGGCACGACGGTGTTCGCCCGCGCGGACGTCCGCTACATCGAGGGGATGCTCTGGGGCACGCAGCCGAGCGCGACGTCGCGCGTCGCGCTGGTCGACCACGCCCACGGCGCGGTGCTGGGCTGCGGCACCAGGGAGGTGCGGCGCACCGCCCAGGCCGGGGACGCGCTGGCCGTCGTCCTCTGGTGGGACCCGGCGGAGCTCGCCGCCTGCGCGCCGGACGAGTGCCAGTGGCAGGACACCCGCTTCTACGCCGCCCGCACGACCGGCGCGCCGCGCAACGACGCCTGGACCCGCGCGGCCCCGGTCACGAGCACGCCGTTCACCACCCGCGCGGACAGCACCTTCGCGGACGACGACGGCCCGCTCCTGCACGACCCGTCGTGCGGCATGGCGGTCGACGGCGCCCACCACGACACCGTCTGGTGGAGCTACACGCCGAGCGCGTCGGGCGAGGTCGCGCCGGTCGCCGAGGGCCCGAACACCCACGTCGGGCTCGCGCGGCTCACGGCCACGGGCCTGGTGCCCGTGCGCCGCGCCGCGCTCGACGAGGACGGGTGCGAGACCGGGCCCTACCGCGTGACGAAGGGGGCGACGTACCTCGTCGGCGTGTTCACCTGGATGGACCACTTCCGCACCGACAGCCCGCTCGTCCTCGGCGGCGAGTTCACCGTGCGGATGAACGGGCCGGCGCCGAGCCCCACCCGGACGGTGACGGTCACCCCGGCCGCCGACGCCACCGCCCGCCAGCAGGCCCCGACCGCGACGTCGGGGTCGGCGACCTCGCTGGTCTCCGACGCCGCGTCCACGTCCGGCACCGCGAGCCGGTCCACGCCCTACGTGCGGTTCCGGATGCCGGTGCTGCTCGCCGGGGAGTCGGTCGCCGGGACCCGACTGAGCCTGCGCGTCACGAACGCGACGTCGAACGGCCCCGCGGTCTGGCGGACGAGCACCAGCTGGCGCGAGAGCGCCCTCACCTGGGACACCCGTCCCACGCGCAGCGGCACCGCCGCGGTCGGCGGCTTCGCCGCCATGGCGGCCGGGCGGGTCAGCACGCCGATCTCCGGCGCCCCCCGCAGCGGCGACCTGTCGCTGCAGCTGCACGCCGACTCCTCGGACGGCGTGCAGCTCGCCTCGCGCGAGGCCGCCAGCGCGGACCGGCCGCGGCTCGTGGTCACCGTCCGGACCGGCGCCTGACTCCGGACCGCACGGAGTCCTGAGCTGCAGCGGAGTCTCGACCGGCGGCGGCGTCCGAAGCCGCGCCGGCGCGGGGGTCAGGCCGGCGGCGGCTCGGCCGACCCCGCGACCATCCCGGTGGGCAGCGCCGTCGGGTCCGCCGGCGCCGCCTTCTCGCCGGTGTGGGTGAGCGGCCCGGGGACGCCGCGGAAGCGGTAGACGATCGCCTCCCGGCCGGGCTGCAGCACGAAGGCCTGGCCGTTCTGCCGAGTGTCGAACATGTCCAGCACGGTCCGGCCGGCGACGTCGACAGGGATGATCGGCACACCGCTCTGCTGCAGCGCCCCCTTGATGCCCGTGATGATCTTCGTCTCGGCGAAGCCGGGGCAGAACGCGTTGACCGTGATGCCCTGGGGGGCGCAGACGGGCCCGAGGGCCCGGACGAGCCCGACGACGGCGTGCTTGTTCGCGCCGTACGCCGGGTCGAACGGCACGCTGGTCAGCCCGGCGAGCGAGGCGGTGGCCACGATCGACCCGCCGCCGCGCCGGCGCAGCACGGGCAGCGCGGCGTGCACGCCGTACACGACGCCGTCGAGGTTGATGCCCATGGCCCGCCGGTACTTGGCGACGTCGAAGTCCTCGTCCATGCCGCACCCCGTGCTCACGCCGGCGTTGAGGAAGAACAGGTCGATCCCGCCAAGTACCTCCTCCGCCTGGGCGGTCGTCGCCACCACCTGCTCGTGGTCGGAGACGTCGGCGCGCAGGAAGTGCGCGCCGAGCTGGCCGGCGACGGCCCGGCCTCCCTGTTCGTCGACGTCGACGAGGACCACCCGGTCTCCCCGGCGGACCAGCTGGCGCGCGACCTCCGCCCCGAAGCCGGACGCGCCGCCGGTGAGCAGCGCGGTGCGGCTCATGCGACGCCGACGGCGGCACCCGCAGGCACGCCGCTGCCCTGCGTGGTGGAGGCCGACCCGCCCACCGCGCTGCCCTCGCCGCCGAGGTGCTCGTCGTGCGCAGCGCCGTCGACGAGCAGCTGCGCGATGCGCTCGCGGTGCTGCGCCGCGTCGCCGTAGGCGTACTCGAGGCGCTTGGCCCGCTTGAAGGCGAAGTGCGCGTGGTGCTCCCACGTGTAGCCGATGCCGCCGTGGTACTGGATCATGTCGCTGGTCGCCCGCCGGGCCACGTCGCCGGCCTTGGCCTTGGCGATGGAGGCGGCCAGCCGCGCGTCCGGGCGGCCGGTGTCGAGCGCGTACGCCGCGTACAGCGCCGCGTGCTCGGCCATCGTCACCCCGACGTGCAGGTCGGCGAGGGCGTGCTTGATCGCCTGGAACGAGCCGACGGGCCGGCCGAACTGCACCCGGGTCTTGTCGTACTCCACCGTGTCGGTGAGCGCCCTGCGGGCGATCCCGACGAGGTCGTTGGCGACGAGGACGGCGGCCCGGTCGAGCAGCTCCTGGTGCACCTCCGGCGTCGCTCCCGGCAGCCGCTCGCCGGCGCCGCCGCGCAGCACGACGGTGGTCAGCCGGGTCGTGCGGTCGAGCGCCTCGAGCGGCGCGACCTCGACCCCCTCGCCGGGCCGCACGAGGAACAGGCCGACGCCGTCGCCGTCCGCGCTCTGTTCGGTCGCGGCCACGACGAGCAGGTCGGCGACCCCGGCGTACTCGACGAGGTCGAGCGTGCCGGTCAGCCGGTCCTCAACCGCCTCGGCCCCGGCCCCGCCCGGCACCGGGCTGTAGCCGGGCCGGAGCAGCGCGACGGCGGCCTTGACCTCGCCCGCGGCGAGCCGGGGCAGCCAGGCGGCCTGCTGCTCGGGCGACCCGCCGAGCCGCAGCGCCTCGCCGGCGAGCACCGTGCCGAGCCAGGGCCCGGGTACCGTGCCGGCGCCGAAGGCCCGGGCGACGACGGCGGCCTCGACCAGGCCGGCGCCGAAGCCGTCCTGCTCCTCGGGCACGAGCAGGCCGAGCCAGCCCTGCTCGCCGACGGCCTGCCACAGCGCGGGCGGCACGGCGTCGCCGTCGGGGTCCTCGTAGACCTCGCGGACCCGGGTCGGGCCGAACCGGTCGCGCAGGTAGGACCGGACGGCGTCCTGCAGGGCGCGCTGCTCGTCGGTGAGCGCGAAGTGCACGGGGATCTCCTGGCTGTGGAGGGAGGGACTAGCGGGGGAGGCCGAGCACGCGCTCGGCGACGACGTTGCGCTGGACCTCGTTGGAGCCGCCCCAGATGGTGCACGAGCGCGACCACAGCGCCATGGTCGTCAGCTCCGACCGGGACGAGCCGAGCGCGCCGACCGGCACCTGGAAGCCCTGGCCGACCACGTCGCTGTAGACGTCGGCGAGGTCGCGGAAGGTGTTGGCCCACATCAGCTTGGTCATCGAGGCCTCGAAGCCGAGGTCCTTGCCCTGCGAGGTCTGGGTGAGGATGTGCCAGGAGTGGTACTTGAGGCACTCCAGCTCGACCAGGCTGCGGGCCAGCTCCTGGCGCAGCACCGCGTCCTGCGCGGCGGGCCGGCCGTCGCGGTCGGTGCGCTGTGCCGCGCCGGCGACCTCGTCCCACATCTTCCGGAACTCGGTGTACTGGCTGATCGCCGAGCTGCCGCGCTCGAACGACAGCAGCAGCATCGCCACCTTCCAGCCGTTACCCTCGCCGCCGAGGACCTCGTCCACCGGGCAGTGCGCGTCGGTGAAGAAGACCTCGCCGAACTCGCTGGCGCCGCTCATCTGCTTCAGCGGGCGGGCCTCGATGCCGGGCTGGTGCATGTCCACCAGGAGCATGGAGATGCCGGCGTGCCGGCTGCCGCTGTCGGCGGGGCTGGTCCGGGCCAGCGTGAAGATCCTGTCGCCGTACGTCGCGTTCGTCGTCCAGATCTTCTGGCCGTTGAGGACGTACTCCTCGCCCTGCCGCTCGGCCCGCATCTGCAGCGCGGCGAGGTCGGAGCCCGCGCCCGGCTCGGAGAAGCCCTGGCACCAGATGACCTCGTTGTGCAGCAGCGGCTTGATGATCTCCTTCTTCTGCTGCTCGGTGCCGAGCGCCATGACGGTCGGGGCGAGGAAGGACAGGCCCAGCGGGTTGACGGTCTGCGGCGCGTTGGCCCTGACCATCTCCTCGTCGTAGATCGCCTTCATCGTGGGGGTGCCGCCACGGCCGCCGTACTCACTCGGCCAGACGATGCCGGCGAAGCCCGCCGCGGCCTTGCCGGCCTCCCACTCCCGGCGGATCGCGAACGACTCGTCGTCGCTCTTGTCCGCCCAGAACGAGGGCTGGCGCATCTCGCTCGGCAGGTTCGCGTCGAGCCAGGAGCGGAACTCGCGGCGGAAGTCCTCGTCGGCCGCGCTGAAGGTCAGGTCCACGGGGGAGAGCTCCTCGGTCGGTGCTGCGGCGGGACGGGCGGAACCGAATCCCGTTCTACTGGGCACCGTTCTACTGCATCGGGCGCCGCAGCGGCCAGGGCGGGGGAGGCAGACTCTCCGGGTGCCGACCCCTGCGGAGCCCCTCGACGACCGGCCCGACCCGCTGCTGGACGAGCTGCTCGCCCTGGCCGTCGACCTCGCGCGCCAGGCCGGCGCGCTCGCGCTGCGCATGCGCGAGGGCGTGACGCAGGAGGGCACGAAGTCCAGCCCGACCGACGTCGTGACCGCCGCCGACACGGCGGTCGAGCGGCTGCTCGCCGAGGGGGTGCGCGCGGTGCGCCCGGACGACGGCCTGCTCGGCGAGGAGGGGACCGGGACGACGGGCACGAGCGGCGTGCGGTGGGTCGTCGACCCCATCGACGGCACGGTCAACTATCTCTACGGGCTGCCGTACTGGGCCGTGTCGGTCGGGGTGGAGCGCGACGGCGAGCCGGTCGTCGGGGTCGTGCTCGACCCGAGCAGGGACGAGCTGTTCAGCGCGGTGCGCGGCCGGGGCGCCCGCCTCGACGGCCGTGCGCTGCGCTGCACCGCTGTCGCCGACCTCGCGCAGGCCCTCGTCGCCAC
>JALYMN010000143.1 GCA_030773675.1 Actinomycetota bacterium | reverse complement strand
CGACACGGTCCGCAGCTGTAGGTGCAACGTGCGCGCGGATAGCGGTGCGGGACGAGGCCGTCGCACCGGCCTGTGGCGGTGTTCTGCGGTCGGCATCAGCAGGGGTGGACGCAAGCTGGCTTGATGCCCGAGCTCGCGTCGGGCGAAAGGAGACGCGACGCTTCGGAGGAAGTCGACATCGACACGCCCGCGCGCGGCCGAGCGCAAGGAGCGGCCTCGCGACTGACTTCGGGGCCAGACGCTCGTCGACACGAGCGCGACTCGCGGCATGAGCGACCTTGCGCAGCTACGCTCAGCACGAGTGGAGTCTTCAGGCTTCCTGGTGGCCGATCGCCCTCAGGCGTGAACCACGCACCGGGCAGGATGTGGGCCCGCCGCGTGCGACAAGTCGAGGGAATCGACAATGTCGAAGTGCTCGAAGATCGCATCGCCAGTCGCGGGACCCCCGTGGGCGACGCCGGCGTCACCCCGCTGCTGCGCGCGCCTCAGTCAGAGGCGATCCACCCGAACGACCCGGATCTCGCTGAGGCCACGCGTCTGCACGGGCTGCGCTGGCAGGACCACGACCGCGGTGAGCACAAGCCGAACCGCTGCGTCCGCCGCCGTCGCCGGCCGCGCTGGCATCGCGCTAGGAAACGCCCCGGGACCAGGCGGACCATCTGATACCGGACGGCACGTCCGCATCGGCGAACGAGCAGGTCACAGACCTTGCTGGTCCTGCACGACACCAGTCGGACGGCCGCGCTTCTGACTTTTAATCCGCGGGTTCAGGGTTCGATCCCCTGGCGGCCCACCCTCCCTGACCTCGGGCTTCGCGCCGTGCGGCCCGGCGACGTGGGGGCATCGTGGTGCCAGTCTGGTGGCCACTCAGCCCACAGCGCCTCGCCCATCCGCCTTGCTGCGTCCTCGCGACCTCCGGCACGACGTGGCTGTACGTGCCGAGCGTGAGGCTGATCTGGCTGTGGCCGAGGATCTCCATCGCCACCCGCGCTGGCACTCCCTGCTGCTGCTGCAGCAGCGTCGCCGCGGTGTGCCGGGCGTCGTGCAACCGGGCAGCGCAACATGCGCGTCCGCCAACAGCGCCTGCCACTGGCGGTGGTCAGCACGCGGGTCAAGCGGCCGTCCGTTCGGCTGGCAGAACACGAGCCCGTGGTCCTCCCAGGACGATCCGGCAGCCAGCCGCTCCGCGGCCTGGGTCGCCCGGTGCTGCTGCATCGCGTCGCGCAGCTGTCGGGGCAGGGCGATGGTCCGCCGGCCGGCCCGGGACTTGGGCTGCACCAGCACGAGGCCCTTGCCCTGCTGCCGCTGGAGCGCCTGGCGCACCGTCAACAGTCCGCGGTCGAGGTCGACGGCGTCCCAGGCCAGTCCCAGCGCTTCGCCCTGCCTCAGCCCCAGCGCGAGCGCCACCGACCATCTGGCCGCGTTCCTGCGTCCGGCCGCCGACGAGAGGACCCTCCGTGCCTCCATGCCGGTGAGGGGCTGCACTTCGGTGCGCTGGAGCGAGGGTGCGTCGACGAGGGTGCAGACGTTGCGGGCCAGCTTCCCGCGCTGCATGGCGACCTTGAGCGCCCGAGACAGCACGCGGTGACCCTGCAGGACGGTGGCTGGCGCCAGGCCGCGGGCCAGGAGTTCACCGTAGAGCTGCTCGACGTGCTCGGGCTGCAGCCGGTCGAGTCGGTGATCTCCGATCCCCGGCAGGAGTTGGTTCACGGTCAGTTGCCTGTAGCGAGTGAGGGTGGACGGCCTGACCTTGCGCGCTGCGATGACATCCAGCCAGTGCTCCAGCCACTGCCCGACGGACGGCACCTTCCCGGCTTCGCCTGCTGTGCCGCGTCGCGCTTGGCTTCGAGCTCGCGGACCTTCGCAACGACCTCCTTGCGCGTCCGTCCCGAGACGTGCCGGCGGTCGCGTCGCCCGTTTCCTTCAGACCCATCGAGACGTAGCCGTGCCAGCGGCCGGCCCGGTCCTGGTAGATCAAGGACTCACCCGAGGCCGCACGGCCGGTGCCAGAACGGGACTGCGCTTCCTCGGCTCACCAGGAGACTGGCTCCCGTTCAGGGGCGTCCTCGCCGGACCAGCCTGCGCGTGATGGGCCGGGCGCAGCTGTGCCTCAGCCGGGGTCGGGAGTCTCCGGCCGCTCCTTCCTGCCGGTGTCGCCGCCGTCCTCGTGACCATCTCCAGCTTCCTCCTAGTTGGACTTCCGGCCCTCCCTCACGAGGAAGCCGCGGACTCTGGCTTGCTCGATCCAGCGGCGGGCTGTGGCTGGCGGCACGCCCGCCTGTTGGGCGATCTCGACAGCGGGCCGGTGGGATCGCTGTGCGTGGTGGTGGTAGGCCTCCGCGACCTGCCGGTAGAAGTCGTCGCCGCCCCCGCGCCCGCGTGGTGGGCGCTGTAGCCCCGGAGGGGCGACCTCGGCGTCCACCGGCGGCTTCGGCTCGTCCGTGGCCGCCAGGAGCTCCTGCAGCTGAGGGCTGGGCTCCTGGCCTCCCTGCCTGACCCACTCACGTCGGCGCGGGCTGTTCAGCGCCCGGATGATGCGGCCGAGGGGGATGGCCCGCAGCGCGGCGGTGTCCAGAGCGTCGTCGGCCGTGGGTGAGCTTGCGGACCTCGTCCCGGAAACTGTCGACCGCCGGCGGCCGGCCGGGTAGCAGCTGCCCGCCACGGCCGGCGGCCGGACGTGGTCGCGGCTCAGGGCTCGGCGACCAGCAGCGGCAGTCGGCGGCGTCCCCAGGAGCCGGGCGGGCCGTCGTACCGGCCGGGCAGCCGCGTGCCGCACGTCGCGCAGCGGCCGTCGTCGCTGAGTGCGTATCGGCGCAGCGCGTACCAGTCGCGCACGACGACGGCGTCGCCGCAGCCCGGACAGGTGGTCGTGCCGCCGTCGGGGTCGTGCACGTTGCCGGTGTAGACGTGGCGGAGGCCGTTGTCGAGCGCGATGCCGCGGGCGCGGGCCAGCGTCGCCGGGGGCGTCGGCGGCACGTCGCGCAGCTTGAAGTCCGGGTGGAACGCGCTGAAGTGCAGCGGGACGTCCGAGCCGAGGTGCTCGGCGAACCAGCGGGTCATCGCGTCGAGCTCGCCGTCGCTGTCGTTGAGCCCCGGGATGAGCAGCGTGGTGACCTCGAGCCACACGTCGGTCTCGGCGACGAGGTACTGCAGCGTCTCGAGCACCGGTGCGAGCCGCGCGGCCGTCACCCGGCGGTAGAAGGCGTCCGTGAACGCCTTGAGATCGACGTTGGCCGCGTCCATCGCTGCGAACAGCTCGCGGCGCGGCTCCTCCCGGACGTAGCCCGCCGTCACCGCGACGGTACGCACGCCGCGCTCGCGGCATGCGGCGGCGACGTCCACCGCGTACTCCAGGAAGACGACCGGGTCGTTGTACGTGAACGCGACGCTGCGGCAGCCCGTGCGCACCGCGGCCTCGGCGATCTCCTCGGGCGCCGCCCGGTCGGTCAGCCGGTGCGTCTCCCGCGACCTGGAGATGTCCCAGTTTTGGCAGAACCGGCAGGACAGGTTACAGCCGGCTGTGCCGAAGGACAGCACACCGCTGCCGGGCAGGAAGTGGTTGAGCGGCTTCTTCTCGACCGGGTCCACGCAGAACCCGCTCGACCGGCCGTACGTGGCGAGGACCACCTGGTCGGCGACCCGCCCCCGCACGAAGCACAGCCCCCGCTGCCCCTCGTGCAGCCGGCAGGCGCGGGGGCACACGTCGCACTGCAGGCGCCCGTCGTCGCAGGCCGACCAGTGGCGGGTCGGCACGGTGAACGGGTCGGCCAGCGAGAGCGGCTCCGCCATGCCGCCAGGGTAGGCCGGGCACCGCCCCCGGTAGACCGTTCCGGGCAGTCGGCGGCGCCCGGCCGCCGTCTCGGCCTGTCGAGCCTGTGCCTGGGCGGAGGTCAGCGGACGACGGGGTCGACCGCAGCCGACCCAGTCTGCGGCTCACGGCCGGCACACGGCCCGGCAGACAGAGCTCGGAAGGCCTGGTGCGTGCTCCTGGAGGCGGTCACCGCGGGCTGATCGATCGAGCGCGGCAACAGCACGGCCACCCTGGACTTCCGGCAGCCGGTGACCTGCTCGTGGCCGCGTCATCTTGTCGGTTGGGGTGTTCGGCGCAGTGGTGCTGCTGCCCGACGTGCGGCTGGTCGCTCGCCCTGGAGCGGCGCTACGGGTCGGCCCCTGGCGCGATCAGGCCTGACTCGTAGGCGAGGACGACTGCCTGCACCCGGTCCCGCAGCCCGAGCTTGGCCAAGATCCGCGTGACGTGCGTCTTGACGGTGGTCTCGGCCAGATGCAGCTCGGCGCCCACCTCGGCGTTCGACAGCCCCCGGGCCACGGCGCGCAGGACGTCGAGCTCCCGGGCCGTGAGGGTGCGCATGCGAGGCGGGAGTCCGGCCGGGGGGAGCGTCCCTCGGCGGACGAAGGACTCCACGAGGCGGTCGACGATGCTGGGGGCGAAGCGCAGCTCTCCGGCGGCGCAGGCGCGGACGGCGTCGGTGAGCGTTGCCGGTGGGGTGGTCTTGAGCAGGAAGCCGGCGGCGCCGGCGCGCAGCCCGTCGAGGACGTACTCGTCGGTGTCGAAGGTGGTGAGCAGGAGGACCCGGGACGAGGTCCGCGCGAGGATCTGCCGGGTCGCCGCGAGGCCGTCGCCTCCGGGCATCTCGATGTCCATCAGCACCACGTCTGGCGTCAGGTCGCGCACGACCCGGACGCCGGCCACACCGTCGGCTGCCTCGCCGACCACCTCGATGCCGTCCGCGGTGTCCAGGATCGCGGCGAGCCCGCCTCGGAGCAGGTCGTGGTCGTCGACCAGGACGACCCGGATCGGGGCGGTCACGGCCAGATCGGCGGAGTGCGGCCCGTCGCGTGTGGCAGGCGAGCCCGCACGACGAACCCGAGCCCCTCGGGACCGGCGCCGGCCGTGAGCGTGCCGCCTAGCCGCTGCACGCGCTCGCCGATCCCCACGAGGCCGTACCCGTGGCCGGAGTCGGCGCCTGGGCCGGGTCCGTCGTCGCGGACCTCCAGCAGCACGTCCCCGTCCTGCGAGCTGACCTCCACCCGGACGCGCGCTCCCGTCGCGTGCCGCAGCACGTTGGTCAACGACTCCTGCACGATCCGGTAGCACCGTCGCGGCGGCCCGCGGGTCCAGGGGGGCGGGCAGGCGTAGCTCGACGCTCAGCCCTGCGCTGCGCATGCGGTCGACGAGCGCCTCGAGGTCCCCCACCCCGGGGGCCTCGACCCCTGGTGCCGTGTGCGGGGGACCGACAGCTCCCGCGGCGATGACGGTGACCATGCGGTCGAGCTCGGCCAGCGCGTCCTCAGCGACCCGCTCCACGACCTGCAGGGCGGCCGTCGAGCGGGCCGGGGCCACGGCACGCAGGGCCTCCGCGGCCCCGGCCTGGACGACCATGACGCCGACGGCGTGCGACACCACGTCGTGCAGTTCCCGCGCCATCGACAGGCGCTCGCGCCGGACCGCTTGTTCGCGGGCTGCGTCGAGCTCGGCCGCGCCGCGATCGGCCTGTTCCCGTGCGACGGCACCGCGTGCGCCGCGCCACGCGACCAAGGCTCCGGCGACGGCCGGGGCAGCCACGATGCCGGCGGTCACGGTGAGGTTCGACGGGTAGCGCCACGCCTGCGCCACCAGGACACTCACGAGCAGGGTGAGGGCACCCAGCGAGCTCCGTCGGCCTGCCGACGTCGCGGACCAAGCCAGACCGCCGAGGGTGCCGATCATCCAGATGCCGCCGGTGACCGGGTGACCGCCGACCGCGCCGGCCAGGAAGCCGGCGGCCGCCAGTGAGGCGCCGGTTCCGGGCGCGGCCTGTCGAAGCACCACGGTGCCGGCGGTCAGCGCGGTGACCACGAGGGACAGCAGGGAGGTCGAGCCGGGCGGACCGACGATGGCGAGGTCGCCGTACACGTGCCGCTCTGCCACGGCCAGGGCGATCAGGACGCCGGCGAGCGCGACGTCGCGTCTGTGCAGGACCGGCGGTGGAAGGGGCAGCCCTGTGAGGCTCTCCTCGTGGCCGGCTTCCCGTAACAGCCCGAGCATGCGCCGGAGTTCGCTGACGACCTGCTGCCCCTCCTGCTGGATCTGACGCAGGACCGGGACGGTGGAGCCGTCCTGCTGGGCCAGCGCCTGCTGGGCCAGCGTCCGCATCCGCACTATGCCGCTGCGGATCACGGCTTCGGTGTCCGCCGTCAGCCGCACCCGCTCCTCGACCACAGCGCGACGCGCGACGTCCTCGGCGTCGACGGCCGCGACGGCCGCAGCCCGCCGCCGTTCCTGGCGCTCCTGCCGGACCGTCCGGCCCACCTGCGCCAACAGCACGACCAGGGACAGCAGCAGCAACGAGATCCACAGCACGTCCCACGCGCCGAGCTCCTCGTCGCGGATCACGAGCAGCACCGCGACCAGCACGACGCCGCCACCGGCAGCGCCGATCCTCGCCCAGGACGCCCCCACTCGCCGACCGTAGCGCCGGTAGTGGCCCCTCCGAGTCCTCCTTGAGTCGGTCCACCGTCCTCCTGGAGGTGGTGGTGATCGGTGCGCCACGAACGACGACCTGTGACTGCGAGCTCCCTAGCGTCCGGGCGACCGACAACCGCCACCGAGAGATCGAGGCAGCCATGACCGTCACGACGATCACCAGCGCGACCAACCCGACCCGCAGCGCGCCTGCTCTCGGTCGTCTGGTTCCGGCCACCGTCGCCGGCGCCGCCCTCACCACCGGGCTCGCGCTCGCGGACGCGACGGTCCGGGCGACCGGCGGGACCCCGGCATGGGACGACGTGACCGGAGCCGCACCCGCGGTCGCGGGTGCCATGTCGGTCCACGCACTGACCTACGCGCTGTTCGCCACCGTGCTGGTGGTGGCGGCCTCGCCCATCGACGCCGGCCGGCGCAGCGTGCGGATTGTTCGCCGGCTGCTCGCCGGCAGCCTGGCCGTCCTCGCCGGGGGCTTCGCCAGCCTCACGGCGATCCACAGCGCGCGTGCCACGGCGCCCGTCGCGGTCGAGGCGGTGACCGGCATCTCCTTCGTGCTCACCTTCGTCTTGGCTGCCGCGCTCGGCGTTGCCCTCCTGCGTCGTCCCGCCACCCGGCTGCCAGCGGCGCTGCTCGTGTCGATCCCAGCCCTGGTCGCCCTGACCGCCGGCCTCGCCGCTGTGGGCTCCGACTGGGCGCACCCTGCCTACGCCGAGGCCGCCCTCTACCTGGGCCTCGCCGCGCTCACCGTCAGGACGGGCGGTCGGGACACGCCACCCGCAATGACGGTCTGAGCGCGCGGCGCCGCTGGTAGCCGCGCAGCAGATAGCGACCTGGTTCGCGAAAGGAAAGCAGTGAAGTTCGCTGCTATCGCGGACTGGGCTGATTCCGGCGCCTACCCGGTCGAGTTCATGTGCGCCGAGCTGGGGGTGTCCCGCTCGGGCTACTACGCCTGGCGCGGGCGGGGCGCCAGCGACCGGGAACACACCGACGCCGGGCTGCTCGCCGTGATCACCTCGGCGCACGACGTGCAGTGCGATCTCGCGTTTGGTAGCGATCTCGTCGAGAACTGCTACGAAGTCGGACTACCATGCGAGGTCACCGCTGGGCTGTATGTCGCTGGAGTCACGGTTTTCGGCGCGCAGGCGTTTGAATTCAACTAGCCAATCGTAAACGGAAATCGACTCGATCGAGGTACATCTGTGCAATCACGTCCCGGGACTGCCATGGTGCTGGCTGGTCTTGCTCTTGTAGCCCTTGCTTTCCTGTTCCCCCAGCGCGAAGGAGACCCGAACATCGGACTGGGCGTCGCCGGACTCGTTGGATTCGTCCTGCTATTTGTCGGGGCTCGGAAGATGTATAGCGGGAAGCGCTCGAGCAAGGGTGAGAGCGGGTAACAAACTTCCTCGTTGCCGCGCCGCCCCATTCGATCACTCCGTGGGGATGGCGCGGCGGCGATGAGGGCCCGATACGAACGGTCGTCCTCAGGTCAAGCCCTGGCTGCGCCGTCGACCCACCTTGCCAGGACAGACTGACGCGCCTCAGCATGCGCCAGGGCATTGGAGCCCACCCGGTCCACGGTGTTCGAATCGCGAGGTCTTCGGAGTTGCTCCGGGGATCATCTCGATCACAGGGGTGAGTCCAGCATCGGCGGCGTTCTCAACGGGGCAGCGCACCGCTGGTCGCCCGTCCTTCTACAAGGCACTTATGTGGCGTGGGGGTGGGGGTCGTCGCCGCCGGCGCGTTCGACGGCGCGGTAGACGGTGGAGCGGGCGACGTTGAACAGGGCGGAGAGCTCGGCGGTGGTGTGCTTGCCGGCCGAGTAGAGCTCAACGAGGTGTTTCTCTTGGGGGCCCCTGGACTCCCGAAGTTGTCACCAGCCGCAAGGTAGGCCGGTGCTCCCGCCCGGAGGACCGGCGGCGTCGGGCCTACGTAATCGGCTCTCCGACTTTGACCGGGCAGGGCGGGTCGGCGCGCCTGCAGTGAGGGGGCTCGTGGTCCTTCGATGATCGCTGTGTGTGGCAGCGAATCGGGGAAGGGACCACGAGCCTTGGAGCACGGTA
>JALYMN010000142.1 GCA_030773675.1 Actinomycetota bacterium | reverse complement strand
GGCCGTCGTCAGCGTGCTGTCCTGGCCGTAGGCGACGACCCCGGCGGCGGTGCGCACGCGGACGCGGTAGTGGTAGGTCGTGCCCGGCGTGAGCTCGGCCAGCGACGCGGTGACGGAGGCCGAGCCCGTGCCGGCCGGCGACACGCTCTGCGGCGCCGAGCTGGCCGCGTAGGTCGTGCTCGGGCCGTACTGCACGTCGACGGTCCGCGCCACCGACGGCGCCAGCGGATGATTCGGCGCCACGGTCGCGTCGTCGTCCGTCACGTTCGTCGCCGCACCGGTCGTGCCGCGCGGCTCGAAGCTGCTGACGACCGTGGTGACCGCGTACGCGTCCGGTCCCGCCAGGCTCCAGGGCAGCGCGGCCAGCGCGGCCTCGTCGAGCCCGTCGCCGTCGAGGTCGCCGAGCGCCGTCGCACCGCGGACGTCCGCGCTTCCCGAGCGCGAGCGGACCATGGACCAGCCTTCCCAGCCACCGCCGAGGTCGACGGCCGCGCCGGGGCCGGGCGCGAAGACCACCTGAGCGCGGGTCCCTGCCGGATCGAGCGCGTAGGCGTTGACGACGAGCAGGTCACGGCGCCCGTCGCCGTTCTGATCGGCGAGCGCGGTGATGACGGTGCCCGTCCCGCTGTCGTCGACCGGTCCGCCCACGGAGAACCCCGCGGTGCCGAGCGGCGCGTCGAGGGAGACCACGGAGCCGCTCGGCGGCGTGAACGGCACGAAGACGGTGCCGTTGTCCCTGCGACCGAGCGAGTCCGTCCCCGACCCCGCGATCGCCAGGTCGTGGCGGCCGTCCCCGTTCTGGTCGCCGGCGTCGGCGAGCATGCCCTGTCGCAGCGCGGCCGGCCTGTCCGTCCCCGACGCTCCGAGGTCGAACCGCGAGCCGCGCGACAGCGCGCCGCCGAGCCCGATCGTGCTCCCGGCCGCGGGCGTGTGCTGCACGAACACCGACTCGGCGTCGCTGTTCGACGCCGAGCCGCTGAACGCCAGGTCGTCACGGCCGTCGCCGTTCTGGTCACCGGCGTTGGCCAGGGTGCGACCCATGAACGAGAACTCCGTGGTGGGGTTCGTCAGCGTGAAGAAGGCCCCGCCGGAGGCGAGGTCGACGTCCCCGGCGGCGGGCACCGGCACGCCGAGGATGGTGCCCCGGCCCTGCGCGGCGTACGGGGCGCCGACGAACAGATCCCGCCGGCCGTCTCCGTTGAGGTCACCGGCGCTGGCGAGCGTCGCGCCGATGCGGTTTTCCGAGCTCGCGCCGTGGATCGTGAGGAACGCCGGACCCGGCGATCCGAGGTCGACGGCGGCGTCGTCCGGCTTGCCGTAGACCACGTAGACGGCGCCGTTGTTCGTCCATAGCTGCGTGTCGGCGTACGGCGCGCCGACGGCCAGGTCGTCGAAGCCGTCGCCGTTGACGTCGCCGAGGGCGGCGACATCCGCCCCCAGGACGTCCAGGAACGCGTTGGGCGACCGGATCGAGAAGCCCCCCGCGTGACCGAGCGGCGCGGTGGACTGCGACACCTGCGAGAACACCACCTCGACGGACGCCGAGCTTGCCGAGGTGTCGGAGCGCAGGACAGCGAGGTCCGTCCAGCCGTCCCCGTTCACATCCCCACCGCGCGCGTTCCCGGCTGCTCCGTCGAGGCAGCCGTCAGGCGGCCGTTGACGCCGGCGTCGAGATGGAGCGTTGCCTGGGCTCCCGCCACCGCGGGTGCCACCGCGAGGGCGACCAGGCACAGGGCGAAGACGACCGCCGTCACTGGGCGAAGCCACGCTGCGGGCGGTCGGTGCACTGTCATCACGCCTTCCACGTCGGCGCCGCTCGACGGGGCTTGAGCCTTGCCCGCAACCGTCCACGTCCGTCGTACCGAAGGCCTGCGGTCGTGCTCGAGCCAGTGGAGGTACTCCTCGCACGCCACGGCGAACGTCACCTCGGTGCGGACCATCCCGGGCAGGGTCCCGCGGCGGGCCTGGCCGAGGACGTCGTCGAGCCACGCCTCGGCCTCGCGCCGGCTCAGCAGCCCCTCGGGCGCCCGGCCGCGGCGCGTCCAGGCCGGCCGATCCGCTTCTTGCCCTGCCGGCCGTCGGGCAGGCGGTACTTCGCGTACCAGACGGGACCTCGCTTGCGCTCGCGCAGGAAGACGAAGCCGGTCGGCTGAGCGGGCAGGCGCACATCGACCAGGGCGCGGTCGACGGCAACCGGCGGCACGAGGTTGGACGGACCGGGCACAACGCTCCTTGCGGAACGACCCGAGACGACCGTCATGCTCCGCCCGGCCTCGGTACCACCCGGTACAAGTCGCCCCTGCGCCGCGCGGGGCGCAGAGTGCCGCCTCTGCAGGCACTTCGTCATGCCGGAGGAGGGACTCGAACCCCCGACACGCGGATTATGATTCCTGCCCGTGCGCTAGTCGGCGTTCGGCGGGCTACGCAAGTCCCCGCAAAGGGCGCACTCTGCTCGGAGGCGTCCAGCGGGGACGAACCGCCCCGAAGAGCAAAACGTTCCCCCTGCGTTCCCCCGTGGCCTTGCTCGCTCGGCCGGTACTCGCGGAGTCGGATGGGGTAGCGGGCGCCAAGCAACTCCTCCCGCCCGAAAGGGCGCAAGCTCATGGTTAGACCTCTAGCGGCGTACGGGACTGCGCTGATCTTGGTGCTTGTTGGTTGTGGCGGCTCGGAGCAACAAGAGCCGGTCGAAGATGCTGCCTCGTGCCTCGAAGTTCTCTGTCTCCGGAGTGATCGAGAATCCGGCGTCCGTGGAGGCTGTCTACTTCGTCGAGGGTGACGCGGGCGGCGCGACGGAGTGCGTCGGCGGGTGAGCGGGCGCGACGCTTAGAGAGAGCGCTTCGCCTACGCCGTCGTCCATGAGGTGCGCGTAGACGTTGAGCGTGAAGCTGGGCGAGTGGTGGCCGAGCCACCGCGACACCTGCACGATGTTCCGCCCCTCAGTGATCAGCATCGACGCGCACGTATGACGGAACGCATGGAAGCCCGCCCACGGGACGGCCGCCTCCTCGCGCGCGGGCTCGAGCACCCGCCGGCGGAGGTTCTGCTGACGCATAGGTGTTCCCGCCATCGACGGGAAGACGAGGTCGCCGTCGTCGGGCCACTCCGAGCCCTTCCTGCGCTCGCGCAGGTCCCGGACGAGGTCGAAGCCGAGCGGGACGTCGCGGCGCCCGTGACGGCTCTTCGGCGGCCCGTAGGTGCCCTCCACGTACGCGCGCCGGACGCGCACGACGGGATGCGACCCGTCGAGCCGCAGGCCTGACCATCGCAGCGCGATCGCCTCCGACACGCGCAGCCCAGTCGCGGCGAGCAGCTCGAAGAACAGCCGCCAGCGCGGGTCGACGACGAGCAGGAAGTCGCCGAGCTGCTCACGGGTCAGCGCACGCGCCTTGCCGGGTGCCGGGTCGTCGGCGTCGCCCTGGTCGTCGGCGTCGAAGCGCCGCAGGTCATCCCGGCCCGCCGGCAGCCGAATGTCGCGGGCGATGTTGTGCGTGCAATGACCTTCCTCGACGGCGAGCAGCGCGCCGACCGGCGCGAAGATCCGCCGGAGGGTCCGATCGGCGAGGTAGTCGTCGCCCTCGCGGGCGGCCAGCGCAGCGGCGAGCCGGACGAGGTCGGGCGGTGCGAGCTGCGCGAGCTTGCGGTCGCCGAGCGTCGGCAGGACGTACCGCTCGAGGTCGCGGCGGTAGTCGTTGAGGGTGGCGTCGCGAACGGCGCCCCTGCGGCCCGCGTACCGCCCTCTGGCGGGCTTCGCGCCCTTCGCCCTGGTCAGGTCCGCGCCGAAGAGGTCGCGGGCGTACGCGGCGACGGTGAGCTTCGGCGTCAATCCACTTGGATTCACGCCGTCGCGGACTTCCTGCTCGCGTCGCGCCTTCTCGGCGCTCGCCTGCTCGCGGTGCTGAGCACCCGGTTCCATCCGGACACCCGATTAGTGGGCCATGGCCTGCGGCCACCCGCGGCGGGTGAAATCGGCGAGGATTGTCCGGTCGCCTGCTGACGCCGGTTCGTCTTGGTGCCTGCGA
>JALYMN010000141.1 GCA_030773675.1 Actinomycetota bacterium | reverse complement strand
GTGGAACCGCAGCTGCTGCGCCTTCTCGGTGCGGGCGCCGTACACGTCGCGCAGCCAGCGCGCCCAGATGCGGCGGGCGGCGCGGAACTTGGCGATCTCCTCGAAGAAGTCGATGTGGCTGTCGAAGAAGAACGACAGGCCCGGCGCGAAGACATCGACATCGAGGCCGCGCGACAAGCCCAGTTCGACGTACGCGAAGCCGTCGGCGAGAGTGAATGCCAACTCCTGCGCTGCCGTGGAGCCTGCCTCCCGGATGTGGTAGCCGGAGACGGAGAGCGGCTTGTACGCCGGGATGTTCTCGGCGCAGTGCTCCATCAGGTCGCCAATGAGGCGCAAGTGCGGCTCGGGCGGGAACAGCCACTCCTTCTGCGCGATGTACTCCTTGAAGATGTCGGTCTGCAGCGTGCCGTTGAGCACGCCGACGTCGACGCCCTGGCGCTCGGCGGCGACGAGGTACATGCAGAACACCGGGACGGCGGGGCCGCTGATCGTCATCGAGGTGGTGACGTCGCCGAGCGGGATGTCGCCGAACAGGACGTCCATGTCGGCGGCGCTGTCGACGGCGACGCCGCAGTGGCCGACCTCGCCGAGGGAGCGCGGGTCGTCGCTGTCGCGGCCCATGAGCGTCGGCATGTCGAAGGCCACCGACAGCCCCCCGCCGCCGGCGGCGAGGATCATCTTGTAGCGCTCGTTGGTCTGCAGGGCGTTGCCGAAGCCGGCGAACTGCCGGATCGTCCACGGCCGGCCGCGGTAGCCGGTGCTGTACAGCCCGCGGGTGAAGGGGAACTCCCCCGGCCAGCCGATGCGCTCGAAGCCGGCGTACGTGTCGCCTGGAGGCGGGCCGTAGACCGGGTCGACCTCGACGCCGGACAGCGTCGTGAAGTCGGCCTGGCGCACCCGGGCGGCGTCGTACCGGGCCTGCCAGCGGGCCCGTCCCGCGGTGATGTCGTCCGGGGTGCTGTCGGCCGCCATGAACGTCTCCCTCGGTCGGGTGGTGAACGCACTCTAACCACCGGGCGTGACTCCGGACACGGCACTAGCATCGGTACATGACTGCCGAGGTGCACGACGCCCGCGGGCGCCCGCTGCGCGACCTGCGCATCTCGGTGACGGACCGCTGCAACTTCCGCTGCCCGTACTGCATGCCGCGCGAGCTGTTCGGCCCCGACCACGCGTTCCTGCCCCGCAGCGAGCTGCTCTCCTACGACGAGATCGGCCGGGTCGTCCGGGCGTTCGCCTCGGCCGGCGTGACCAAGGTGCGGCTCACCGGCGGCGAGCCGCTGCTGCGCCGCGACCTCGCCGTCCTCGTCGAGATCGTGGCCGCGACGCCCGGCGTCGACGACGTGGCGCTGACCACGAACGGCTCGCTGCTCGCCGCGCAGGCCGCGGCGCTGCGCGACGCGGGGCTGCGCCGCGTCACGGTGAGCCTCGACAGCCTCGATCCGGACGTGTTCCAGCAGATGGCCGACACCAAGGTCAAGCTCGCGACCGTGCTCGAGGGCATCGCCGCGGCCCGCGACGCCGGGCTCGGCCCGGTCAAGCTCAACACCGTGCTGCGCCGCGGCGTCAACGACGCCGGCCTGGTCGACCTCGTCGACTTCGCCCGGGAGGGCGGCCACCAGCTGCGCGTCATCGAGTACATGGACGTCGGCGACACCAACGGCTGGCTGCCCGACCAGGTGGTCCCCGCCGCCGAGGTGCTGGACCGGGTCGCCGCGGTGCACCCGCTCGAGCCGGTCGGCCGGTCGGCGCGCGGAGAGGTGGCCGAGCGCTACCGCTACCTCGACGGCCGCGGGGAGCTCGGGCTCATCACGTCGGTGAGCAAGCCGTTCTGCACCGACTGCACCCGGGCCCGGCTCACCGCCGTCGGCGAGCTCTACACCTGCCTGTTCGCGTCGTCCGGCACCGACCTGCGCGCGGTGCTGCGCGGCGGCGCGGACGACGAGCAGCTGCGCGAGGCGGTGGTCGGGCGCTGGCGGGTGCGCGACGACCGGTACAGCGAGCTGCGCGGCCAGCTCCCCGCCCAGCCCAAGGCCGAGATGTCCTTCCTCGGTGGCTGACGCCTGTGGGTGACCACGGGACGGACCGCTTCTGCACGTCCTGCGGCGCCGCGCTCGACGGGGCGCTGCCGCACCCGCGGTGCACCGGCTGCGGGCGGGTGCAGCACCGCGACCCGAAGGTGGGCGTGGGGGTCGTCGTCCGCGACGCCGACGGCCGGCTGCTGCTCGTCCGGCGGGCAGTGCACCCGGAGAAGGGGCGCTGGGCGCTGCCCGCCGGCTACGTCGACCACGACGAGGACCCGCGCCTGGCCGCCGCCCGCGAGGCCAGCGAGGAGACCGGCCTGCAGGTGCGGGTCGGCGAGGTCGTCGACGTCTGGCCGGGCACCGGCGACGGCGGCGCGTCGTTCTTCCTCGCCTTCGAGGCGGAGGTGACCGGCGGCGACCTGCGCGCCGGCGACGACGCGAGCGAGGTCGGGTACTTCGCCGCCGACGCCCTGCCCGACCTCGCCTTCGCCAGCACCCGGGCGGTCGCGCAGCGCGTGCTCGACGGCTGAGCCCTCGCGCCAGCGGACGAGCGGCCGGGCCTGGCCCGTCCGTCCGCCGCCGGGCAGAGGCCAGCCCCTTCTGACGCCGCGCCCCCCGCTCCTGCCCCTGCCCCTGCCCGCCCTCCACCTGGGCGATCTTCCTGTCATTGCGACTGCTGCGGCGTGTCGCGCGCAACGACAGGAGAATCGTCGACGAGAGGGGCCGACAGGACCCGCGTCAGCGGGTCAGGCGCCGCACCAGCCAGAGGACGACGAGCAGCGCGGCCAGCGCGGGAGCGGCGCGCTTGAGCACCGGGACGCCGGCCGTGTCGAGCAGGTCGATGGCCTCGGCCTCGCGGGCCGGACGACGGGGACTGCTCAGCTGCGCGGGAGCCGTCGCGGCATCCGCGGACGTCGCGCCTGCCGCGCCGCTGCTGCCGTCGGGCGAGACCTGCGCCGC
>JALYMN010000140.1 GCA_030773675.1 Actinomycetota bacterium | reverse complement strand
GTGCTGCCCACCGCGGACGCCGCGCTGACCGACGCCCCGGCCGCGCGGACCCCGGACGTCGCCGAGACGCCCGCCGTCCCGCTGGACGCCGTGCACTCGGCCGAGAGCAGCGCGCCGACCGGCACCGACCCGAGCCGCTCCGGTGCCGACCACACCCAGCCCGCGGTCGTGGAGTCCGAGGAGGGCCTCACCGGCGCCCCGGGCTCGGAGGAGAAGACCTCGCAGCAGGTCGACCAGGACCACCGACCGGACCAGGAGGCCTGACCATGCTGATCCCGCGCAGGGTCAAGCACCGCAAGCAGCACCACCCGGACCGCACCGGTGCGGCCAAGGGCGGCACGGAGCTCGCGTTCGGCACCTACGGCATCCAGGCGCTCGAGCCGGCGTACGTCACCAACCGCCAGATCGAGTCGGCCCGTATCGCGATGACCCGGCACATCCGTCGTGGCGGTAAGGTGTGGATCAACATCTACCCCGACCGGCCGCTGACGAAGAAGCCCGCCGAGACCCGCATGGGCTCCGGCAAGGGCTCGCCCGAGTGGTGGGTGGCCAACGTCAAGCCCGGTCGGGTGCTGTTCGAGCTGGCAGGCCCGGCCGAGCCCCTCGCCCGCGAGGCGATGCGGCGCGCCATGCACAAGCTGCCCATGAAGTGCCGGTTCATCGTTCGCGAGGGAGGTGCCTGATGGCTGACACCGGTCCGGCCTCGAAGGCCACGGAGGTCCGCGCCCTCGGTGACGAGGAGCTGCTCACCCGCCTGCGGGAGGCCAAGGAGGAGCTGTTCAACCTCCGCTTCCAGGTGGCGACCGGGCAGCTGGACAACAACCGCCGGCTCCAGACGGTGCGGCGCGACATCGCCCGCATCTACACCGTGATGCGCGAGCGCGAGCTCGGCATCGTCCGCACCGGCGGTGTCGCGTGACCGCCCCGCAGACCGACGCAGGGAGCGAAGGCATGACGCAGCAGACACAGGCCGCGGCGCCGGTCGGCCAGCCGGCCGCCGCCGCCCCGCGCGCGTTCCGCAAGGTCCGTGAGGGCCTCGTCGTCAGCGACAAGATGAACAAGACCGTCGTCGTCGCCGTCGAGGACCGCGTGCAGCACTCGCTGTACAAGAAGACGCTGCGCCGCACGAACAAGCTGAAGGCGCACGACGAGCAGAACGCCTGTGGCGTCGGCGACCGGGTCCTGCTCATGGAGACCCGGCCGCTGTCGGCCAGCAAGCGCTGGCGGGTCGTCGAGATCCTCGAGAAGGCCAAGTAGAAGCCCGGGCCGCTGCGGCGGCCCGACGGCCTGACCGACGTCCCCCCGGGGACACCAGGTCCGGCGGACCGCCGGACCGGTTCGAGAGCCCGCGTCCCCGCGAGGGGATACGGGGTTCACACCAGGAGACCAAGTGATCCAGCAGGAGTCGCGGCTCCGCGTCGCCGACAACACCGGTGCCAAGGAAGTGCTGTGCATCCGTGTGCTCGGCGGCTCCGGGCGCCGCTACGCCGGCATCGGCGACGTCATCGTCTGCACCGTCAAGGACGCGCTCCCCGGTGCGGGCGTCAAGAAGGGTGACGTCGTCAAGGCCGTCATCGTGCGCACCGTCAAGGAGCGCCGGCGCCCCGACGGCTCGTACATCCGTTTCGACGAGAACGCCGCCGTCCTCATCAAGGACGGCGGTGACCCCCGCGGCACGCGCATCTTCGGCCCGGTCGGCCGCGAGCTGCGCGACAAGCGGTTCATGAAGATCATCTCACTGGCGCCGGAGGTGCTGTAGCTGTGGCCGGCCTGTTCGTGAAGAAGGGCGACACCGTCGTCGTCGTCGCCGGCAAGGACAAGGGCAAGCAGGGCCGGGTCATCTCGGCCTCGCCCGACACCCAGCGCGTGCTCGTCGAGGGCGCCAACCGCATCACCAAGCACACCAAGGTGACCCAGTCGCAGCGCGGCTCCTCCCAGGGCGGCATCGTCACCCAGGAGGCGCCGGTGCACGTGAGCAACGTGCAGGTCGTCTGCCCCCACTGCGGCAAGGCCTCGCGCATCGGCCACCGCCGCAGCGAGCCCGACGCCGACGGCAAGACGCGCAGCGTCCGCGTCTGCAAGCGCTGCAACGGAGACATCTGATGACCGCACAGCTCACCGAGCAGGGTGCCCGCACCCTGCCGCGCCTCAAGCAGCGCTACCGCGAGGAGATCCGCTCCTCGCTGCAGGGCCAGTTCTCCTACGGCAACCCCATGCAGGTGCCGGGCGTCGTCAAGGTCGTCGTGAACATGGGCGTCGGCGAGGCCGCCAAGGACGCCAAGCTCATCGACGGGGCGCTGCGCGACCTCGCGGCGATCACGGGGCAGAAGCCCCAGGTCCGCCGCGCCACGAAGTCCATCGCGCAGTTCAAGCTGCGTGAGGGCATGCCGATCGGTGCCAAGGTCACGCTGCGCGGCGACAGGATGTGGGAGTTCCTGGACCGCCTGGTGAGCATCGCGCTCCCGCGCATCCGCGACTTCCGCGGCCTGTCGCCGAAGCAGTTCGACGGCAACGGCAACTACACCTTCGGGCTGTCCGAGCAGTCGATGTTCCACGAGATCGACGTCGACAGGGTCGACCGGCAGCGCGGCATGGACATCACGGTCGTCACCAGCGCGACCAACGACGACGAGGGCCGCGCGCTGCTGCGGGCGCTCGGCTTCCCGTTCCGAGAGAACTAGGCAGAGGTAGAGATGGCCAAGAAGGCGCTCATCGAGAAGTCGCAGCGCAAGCCCAAGTTCGCCGTGCGCGGCTACACGCGCTGCAACCGCTGCGGCCGTCCCCGCGCGGTGTTCCGCACCTTCGGGCTGTGCCGCATCTGCGTGCGCGAGATGGCCCACGCCGGGCAACTGCCCGGCATCACCAAGTCCTCCTGGTAGCAGTCCTCCCGTACCCTGGGTCGGTGGCGGCGCGCGAGCGTGCGGCTCCCGGCCGGGACGGCGGCAGTCGCGCCGCCGGCCCACCTCCTCCTCTTCGTCGCAGGCCCCCCGTCCTCCTCGGGACGGGCAGGGAACCGCGGCGGGAAAGGCCTCCGGCCAGCACATGACGATGACCGACCCCATCGCGGACATGCTCACGCGCGTGCGGAACGCCAACTCGGCGTACCACGACCGCGTGACCATGCCGCACAGCAAGATCAAGACGCACATCGCGGAGATCCTCCAGCAGGAGGGCTACATCGCCGGATGGGCCGTCGAGGAGGGCGAGAAGGGCAAGCTCCTCGCCATCGACCTCAAGTACGGGCCCAACCGGGAGCGGTCCATCGCCGGGGTGCGCCGTGTGTCCAAGCCGGGCCTGCGGGTCTACGCCAAGGCCGGCAACCTGCCCCGCGTCCTCGGCGGTCTGGGCGTCGCGATCATCTCGACGTCCTCGGGCCTGCTCACGGACCGCCAGGCCAACAAGAAGGGCGTGGGTGGGGAAGTCCTCGCCTACGTCTACTAGGACGGGAGGAGCCAGGACATGAGCCGCATCGGCCGCCTGCCCATCCCCGTGCCCGCCGGCGTCGAGGTCGCCCTCGACGGCCAGCGGGTCACGGTCACGGGTCCCAAGGGCACCCTGTCCCACACCGTCAGCGCGCCCATCACCGTCGCGCAGCAGGACGGCACCCTCGTCGTCTCCCGCCCGGACGACGAGCGCGAGAGCCGCAGCCTGCACGGGCTCACTCGCAGCCTGCTCGCCAACATGGTCACCGGGGTCACCGCCGGCTACAGCAAGGCCATGGAGATCCGCGGCGTCGGCTACCGCGTGGCCGCCAAGGGGTCGGACCTCGAGTTCGCGCTCGGGTACAGCCACCCGGTCCCGGTCGCCGCGCCCGAGGGCATCACGTTCCAGGTCCAGTCGCCCACGCGGTTCGTGGTCAGCGGGATCGACAAGCAGAAGGTCGGCGAGGTCGCCGCCAACATCCGCAAGCTGCGCAAGCCCGACCCGTACAAGGGCAAGGGCGTGCGCTACGAGGGCGAGCAGATCAAGCTCAAGGTCGGGAAGACGGGTAAGTGATGGCCAACATCTCGGCAACGCGCCGCCTGGGCAAGGCCCGTCGTCACTTCCGCGTCCGCAAGCGGGTCTCCGGTACGCCGGCCCGCCCGCGCCTCGTGGTCACCCGGTCCGCGCGGCACATCACGGC
>JALYMN010000139.1 GCA_030773675.1 Actinomycetota bacterium | reverse complement strand
CAGCACGACCGCGCCAGCGCCGACCGCCGCCGCCAGCCGCACGCCGGCGGGTCCGGACAGCCGCCGACGCCACCGTCCATTTCCCAGGCCGGCGCGGTACGGCAGCGGCGCGTACCCGCCGAGCAGCGCCAGCGTCAGCCAGGCGAAGCCGCCGAAGCCGGCGGCGAGCAGCATCGCCAGCGCCGCCTGCAGCGTCACGAGACGGTCCAGTCGTAGCCCGCCTTGCGCAGCGCCTGCGCCCGCGGCTCGGACAGCTGTGCGTACGGCCGGGCCAGCAGCTCACCGGGCTCGCAGCGGAAGACCTCGCTGGTGATGACCTGCTGCCCGTCGTAGCCGACGACCTCCACGACGCTGGACAGGTAGCGGTGCAGGCGGCCGTCCGGCAGGCGCTCGCGGGACATGTGGACGACGAAGTCCACCGCCCCGGCGACGAGCATCAGCGCCGCCTCGATGCTCATTCCCTCCCGCACCGCGTACACCGCGATCCGTTCCGGCACCGTCCGTGCGCTGCGGGCGTGGATGGTGGTCAAGCCGCCGTCGTTGCCCTGCGTCATCGCGTCGAGCAGCGCCACGACCTCCCCGCCGACGACCTCCCCGACGATGATCCGGTCCGGGTCCAGGCGCCGGGAGATCCGCACCAGCTCACCGATGCTCATCCCGCCTTCGCCCTCGCTGTTGGCGAGTCGCTCCTCCATCGCGACCACATCGCTGTGCAGGTCGGGCTGGTCGGCCAAGCCCAGCTCGAGGAAGTGCTCGACGGTCACCAGCCGCTCGGCTGCCGGGATCGCCGAGCACATCGCCCGCAGGAGTGTGGTCTTGCCGGCGCCGGTCTCCCCGCTGACCATGAAGTTCTGCCGGGCCAGCACCGCCGCGCTCAGGAAGGCCTGCAGCTGGTCGTCGAACGTGTCCCGAGCGCGAAGGTCCGTCAAGCTCACCTGCGGCCGTCGGTGGAGCCGGATGGAGATGACCGGCCGGGCGACCGCGCCGAGCAGCCCCACCAGACGTGAGCCGTCGGGCAGCCGGAACTCCAGGTGCGGATTGCTCAGGTCCCACGGGCGTGAGTTCAGGCCGGTGTAGGTCGCCATCGTCCGCACCCAGTCGACGAGCTCGTCGTCGGAGTCGGCGACCGGCTCCCCACGGCGTTTGCCGTCCTCCCCGATCAGCCACACGTCGTCGCACCCGCAGATGTTGATCTCCTGCAGCGTCTGGTCGCTGATCAGCGGCTGCAGTCGCCCGAGCCCGAACAGCGCAGCATGCACCGCCTCGCAGGTGGCTGCGTCCTGCTCCGCGGTCGGCAGAGCGATCCCAGCCTGCAGCTGGTCGGCGTGATGGTCCTGCAAGACCCGCCGGATCAGTGACCAGCCCAGCCGCTGCTCGTCCTCGGGATGCAGCTTCGGCCGGCCCTGCTCCACACGCAGCCGGCGTTCCTGCCGCAGTGCCTGCGCGACCTCGGTCCGCAGCCTCCCGACCAGCGCATGATCGGTCTTGAGCGTGATCGCGGTCGTCACGCCATGGCTCCGGTGGCGGCCGGTTGCGCCCCTGGTGGCCCGCCGGCCACAGCAGCGCAGGGACCAGCTGACGGCGCCAGCGACGGCAACGGGCGGTCGTTGGCGTGCACCCGGGCGTGGGCGGCCTGCGCCGCTGACCGCGCCGAGACGACCAGTGCGGAGCGGTCCAACCGTCGTCCCCACTGCCCGGACAGCCCGCGCGCGGCGGCCGAGTCGTCGGCAAGCGCCCCGAGCACCGACACATCACCCAGTCCGGGGGAGTCGGCCAGCAGTCGTGACACCTCCCGCGTCGCCTCCCGCCCGCGGCGGGCGTCAGTGATCAGCAGCACCGCGGTGCGGTGCAGGGCGGATGCGCCGGTCGGGGAGCCTTGCGCGTTGACCGCACGGGCGACGGCCACCAAGCCGTGCCGCAGGTGCGCGACCCCCTCCACGGTGTGCCGGGCGACGAAGACGAGCAGCTCGGCGCGGCGCAGGACCGGCAGCACCGGGGTATCGCCCAGCACGCGGCCGCAGTCGGCGATGACGTCGGTGCCGGGCAGCCCGGCCAGCATCCCCGAGATCGGGGTCCAAGCCGTGGCCATCGCCGCGGCCTGCTCCGGCAGGGCCGGTCCGACCAGCACCTGCAGGCCCCCGTCGAGCTGCTGAGTGTGCTCCCACACCGCGTCCGGGCCGCTTGGACTGCGCACTGCAGAGGCCAACGACAGCAGCCCACGATCCTGCGCCAACGGCGTGCCGCCGGAGCTCGGCAGCCGGTAGGGCAGATCGCCGCCAGCCACGTCGCACTCAGCCAGCACCGCCGGCTGCGGCCACACCGCCGCGAGCACGACCGCGGTCGTCGTCACCCCGGGAGCGCCCTTGTCCGCCAGCACGGCGATCAGCGCCATCAGGAACCCACCGGCAGCAACCCGACCGCCACCCGCCCCAGAGCGGCGGCGGTGGACACGTCCACGGCTCGTGCCGCGTCCACCTCGACGGTCACCAGGAAGCCGCCGTTGGACCCGGGCGTCACGCTGAGCACCTGCGCGCGCGGCACCAGCACCCCGGCTGCGGCGGACGGCTGCGGCGCCCCCGTCGAGTCGCCACCCTCGAGTGCGGGCACCGGGTCGGTCGAGGTGGGCAGCCGGTAGATCTCCACCTGACGGCCGGCGGCCAATTCAGCAGCGGGAAGCTGCGACGCCTCCAGCGCCAAACCGACCGCGACCTGCCCGGCGCCGGGGGACGGGGCGCTGGCGACCATCCCGGCGTTCAGCAGGGTCCCTGCCGGCACGGCACCGATCACGGTCTTGCCCAGCAGCGTCCCGGCCTTGTCGGCGGGGATCGCCGCCAGCCCGCTGCCCGACAGCTCGGCCGCCCGCAGATCCTGCGCCGTGATGACCGTGCCCGGCGGCAGTTCCCGCGCCGCCGCCACCACCGTCAAGGACGCATCCGAAGCCAGGACCAGCGCTCCGGCCGCAGCGCCGCACCCCAACATCAGCAGCAGCGCCAACGCCAGCATCGCCGGCGGCGTCTTCGGCCGCCCCGACGGCAGGCGCACCGCTGCCGTCGTCATGGCGCTCGACTCAGCGCCGCGGCCCGGTACCCGGCTGCCGTTCAGCGCCGTCGCCGGAGCGTCGGTCGTGCTGGTCACTGGTTCTCCTCGAAGTCCATCTGTTGCAGGCGATCACCGTGCACGTTCGGCGGCCGCAGGGCCGCAAGATCAACC